>JAZKFE010000409.1:0-15195 GCA_040386595.1 Planctomycetota bacterium
TCGCCTGTGCCGTTTATTGTGAGGTTGATTCGCGCCTTGGGAGGGTGAGGCTCCTGCCGAACCGCTCAGTCTTGCGAGTTTCAATAGACCAAGTGGTTCGGCAGGAGCCTCACCCTCCCATCGATTCGTTCACGGCCTAAACCATTGGGACTCGGTCCGATTTTGAGCACTCAGACATCCGTTGAATTACTTCGCAGTCCCTGCCGACCGATCGATCACTTTCGGGGTGACCAGCAGGATCGCGTCTCCATCCGGGCCGATCATGCACGAGAACGTTTTCCCCACTGTAACCGTTCCTGGCTGCGGCAATGTTACCGATAACGCTGCCGCTGCCTCGGCATCGTCGCGGGGCGTCGGGAGATCGACTCGGAACTCCACAACTTTGCGGTCAGCCGTCGCCACGGCGGTGAAGATCATCATCGGCATCGCTATTCCCCCGTTGGCTGAGCGGCCGTTTGCCATCTGCACCACGCTCGACATCGCTGTCGTGCCGCCGAACTTCCGGAACGCCACCAACTCCTCCGCCGAGAGTTCCCGGTTCAGCATCTTGTTTGCCTCAGCCGCGACTTCGTCTTTCATGCTGCCGGGCGATATTACCTCCAGAGTGAGCTCGATCTGAATATTCTGAGTCGCTCGTAACTGCTTCAGCAGATCGCAGATCGCCTCATGGCCAGATTCCGTCTGACGGACGATGAGGGACAGGGCTTCGGAATAAACTTCAATCTCCCCTTCGCCCCCTCCTTCGGTCCACGTCTGCTTGGGGGCAGCCACACGAATGGCCTTTTTGAGGCGTTCCAGTTTCTTCGTGGTTTCGTCGGACACCTCCGCCGGAGGAGCCACTAACTTCTGAGCCAATTGCACTTGAAGGTGCACTTGCTGCATCGCCTTGGCGAGTTCAGGATCGCCGGTTACTGGGAGCGGAGTGGGACGGGGCTGAAGGGTCGCAATCAGATCAGGTACCGCGTAGACCTTGACGGTCATCTTCTCGGCCGGCAAGGCGGTGCCCGTGATGGGCAGTAAATTCGGTACCTCGCGATCACCTGCCGGCTGAATGTTCTGAGTCGACGGATTTAACGGCAGTGGGAGACCGGGTGGGGTCTGGCACAGTCCAATGGAGACGGCGAGCAAGGCCGCCGCACCGACAGCAGCACTCAGGGCAATTCGACGCATGACAGGAACCTTCTCCTAAGGAACGCGGCCAGAGGCCGGAATCACACCTCGACGCGATCACGACTCGCGTCGCACCGTTAAGGGCCATCTTTGACTGCCGGACGACAACGCGCAGTACATTACCACGATGCACAAATCGGAGCCAGATGAATCGACTGCACTGCTGATGCTGGGCGCGTTCAAATGGCATTGCCGTTGTGCTAGTGAATGCTCGCTATTAAAAAGGAAAGACACACATTTCATTTGACCTAGTCCCCCTGGGATCAGCCGATGTCCGACACTCCTGAGCCTACCTCCGACTTCATCGGCGAAATATCAGCGCAGAAGAAAAGCTCCACGCCTACCTGGGTTAAGGTGCTCGCCGCGATCGGTATTGTTGCGGTACTCGTTTGTTTCTTTTTGCCAGGTACACGTCGCGCGAGGGAGGCGAGTCGGCGTTCCCAATCGAAGAACAACATGAAGCAGTTAGGGCTGGCGCTGCACAATTACCATGACGCCTTCCTACAATTTCCAGTGGGAACCGTTTCGAATCCCGATTTAAAACCTGAGGCACGCCTCAGCTGGATCGTCAGCATACTCCCCGGTCTCGATCAACCTCAGCTCTATCGTGAAATTGATCAGAGCAAAGGCTGGCAGGATCCGGCAAACGCCAAGCACACGAAGCACGCCCTTCCATCGCTATTAAATCCGGCGAATAAGAACCCCTCACCTCTGGATGGGTTTGGTGTGACTCACTACGTCGGCATTGCGGGAGTCGGAAAAGACGCTGCGACCCTGCCTCTTTCCGACAAGCGGGTCGGAGCTTTCGGTTGCGACCGAAACGCCCGTTTTAAAGATGTTACAGATGGCCTCTCCAACACGATGTTTGTCACCGATGCATCCCGGAGCTTCGGACCGTGGTCTCGAGGGGGAACCGCCACAATACGTGCGCTGACGACAAAGCCCTACATTAACGGCCCGGACGGCATCGGGGGCCCTCATTTCGGGATTATTCAGGTCTTATTGGGCGACGGCGCGGTCCGAGCCATCAGTACGAACATCGATCCCGCAACCTTTGAAGCCCTGGCCACAATCCACGGCGGCGAAGTCCTCGGCGAGTTTTAAGTGTATTTTCTCGTGCGTGGCCTGCTTCCTTGACGTCCTGCATTCTGACTGAGCAACCTGGGATATGAGTCTGATGAGTGATACTCCAGAAACAACATCAGCTGAACCTGGCGGCTCTCTACCGCAGAAAAGACCAATATTCGCTTGGATTAGAGTCCTCACCGCGATCGGTATCGTCGTCGTGCTTATTTGTTTTCTATTGCCCGTACCGCGCCGCTTGATGGAGCGTGCTCGCCGCAATGAATCGAAGAATAATCTCAAGCAAATCGGTCTGGCGCTACACAATTACAATGACGCCTTTCAACAATTTCCAGTAGGGACTGTCTCCCATCCCGATTTGGCACCCGAGGCACGTCTCAGCTGGATTGTCGGTCTACTGCCAGATCTCGATCAGGCTACGCTCTCTCGTGAGATCGACCAAAGCAAAGGCTGGAGCGATGCTGTCGACGCACCCCATCTGAAGTCCAACATTCCATGCCTATTGAATTATTGGAACGGTAATGCTCCACTGCGGGATGGGTCTGCGGTTTCACATTACGTCGGCATCGCGGGCGTGGGGAAAGAGGCCGCAAATCTACCGATCTCCGATCAGCGGGTGGGGGCCTTCGGCTATGATCGCCAGGTCCGTGTCGAAGACGTCACGGACGGCCTCTCCAATACGATGTTTGTCACTGAAGTTTCGCAAAACTTAGGACCCTGGTCTCGAGGGGGCATGGCCACGATCCGTGCCTTGACGACAAAACCTTACATCAACGGCCCGGATGGTATCGGCAACAAATGTTTCGACCACATTCAAGTTCTCTTTGGCGATGGTTCTGTCCGAGTCGTCAGTAAGGACATCGATCCCGCAATATTCGAAGCCCTGGCGACCATTCACGGCGGCGAAGCCATTGGCGAGTTCTAACGTTTCGACTTGAAGTATTTCTATGAGCGATATTCCTGAAACGAACGCAGACCCTGCGGGTGAGATCTCGCCGTTGCCCGAGAAGAAACGCCGTCGAATCACTTGGGTTAAGGCGCTCACGCTGCTTGGTATCGTTGTCGTTCTGACCTGTTTCATATTGCCAGATATGTATCGTGCCAGGATTGTGGGGAATATCTCACGATCGAGTGCCAATTTGAAGTAATTGGGGCGAGCGGTAAAGCAGTACAATGCCGCGTTCGGACAACTTCCCATGGGCACGGTTCCGAACTCACAACTCAAGCCGGATGAGCGTCTCAGTTGGATCGTCAGCCTGCTGCCATATCTTGATCAAGCTCTGCTCTACAATCAGATTCATCAGGAGCAGACCTGGAATGCCCCAGTGAATGCACCGTATACGAGCCCGTCGATTCCGATGTTGTTGAACCCGGGCCAGACCACTGTTGCTCGCCCGGACGGCTTTGGAGTGACTCATTACATCGGCGTTGCGGGAGTTGGTGAAGATGCCGCGACCTCGCCACCTTATGATAAACTTGGAGCATTTGGTTACGATCGCAAAGTCAAGATCCGCGATGTTGCCGATGGTCTTTCAAACACGATCATCATTGCCGAAGCCTTTCCGGACTTCGGTCCCTGGGCTCAGGGGGGAACGTCCACGATTCGTGCCTTGACGATGAAGCCTTACATCAACGGTCCCCATAAAACAGGAATCCAAGTCCTGCTGGGGGATGGGGCCGTTCGACGCATCAGCCAGCAGGTCGATCCTGCAGTGTTTGAAGCGCTATTAACAATCCACGGCAACGAAATTGTCGGCGGGTTCTAACGTTTCGACCGGAAGTACTTTTATGAGCGATGTCCCTGAAACGAACGCAGACTCTGCCGGCGAGATCTTACTACCACAGAAAAAACGCCTGACAATCACTTGGGGCAAGGTAATTACGGTTCTCGGCATTGTCGTGGTCGTGGGGACTTTTTTCTTGCCGTTCACGCGTGACATGCGGCCTCATATGCGCCGTTTACAATGTACGCACAACCTCCAGCAAATCGGGTTAGCGTTACTCCGCTACCATCTCGCTCACAAAACATTTCCGCCGGCTTATACCGTCGACAGCAATGGCAGACCTCTACACAGCTGGCGTACGCTGATTCTGCCTTACCTTGAAGAACCTTCGCTCTATGAAAAGATTGACCTTTCAAAACCCTGGGACGATCCGGCCAATGCGGAAGTTTACAACGCACAACCTCCATTGTGTTTCCGGTGTCCTGCACGCGATCTTCCTGCCAACCACACGACGTATCTGACGATCGTGTCACCCGCCGGCTGCTTTCGCCCCGGTCCACCGCGCAGTCTGTCTGATATCACCGATGCACCAGGTAAGACACTGCTGGTCATCGAAACGGCTCCGCAGAATGCCGTTCATTGGATGGCTCCGATGGACACGGACGAGAATTGGCTTTTGTCGCTGGGGCCAAAAACCAAATTGGCACACCCGGGTGGCATCAACGTGATCTACGTCGACGGTCATGTTGAATTCCTGCAGGTCGACACGTCCGCCGCGGAACGTCGGGCGCGGATTTCCATTGCGGGAAACGACTAAATCGACGGCAGGATCGCTGCACGTCGCCATTGCTGGATTTACTGTCCTACGGCAGCCACTGCCGCTGGATGTAGCGACCGCTTGCGTTGGCGATTTCTGAAACTGCCGATTTCGAACACCAGCAGCGGTGTCAGCCAACTCATCCAGGCCGTCAACGGATACAGCCAGGCGGCGTCGAAATCAGTCACCGTCGCCAGTCCGCCGATCATCCGGATGACGACTGCCGAGCATAACAGCAGGAAGGTGCGCCACATCCAGCGACGGTGCTCGGCAAATCGCCTTTGCACCGCCGACCGCCAGCCCAACGCCATGCACATTCCATTCACGATCGCCAACGTACCAAAGCCAATCCCCGCCACGAGACCGGTCATCGCGTAACACGCCATCCACAGGCCACTGGGAGTTACCAGGAACAGCACATTCACGGCTTGAATTCGCCCCAGCCAGCGATGCCACGCAGGAAACCGCAACCGAAATCGGTCGCTGATCAGAATCACTCCCAGGATGAGCGAACAGGGGCCCGACACGAGATGAGCATAGAACGCCCACTGGTAGCTGCCAAAGAAATAGCCTTCCCGCCCCTGCAAAAAATCGGATTCAAAATTCGGCGGCAGGTAATTGTGATAGTTGAATACCACGCCACCTGTCACTTTGAAGACCAACAGACCGGCCAGCAAGGTCAGCACGCGCTGTAGTGTTATGGACTGGAGATTCCGCATCGCACACTTGGCCTCTATGGTGAGTTTTCCCCGCTCGACCTCTCAAGAGATGGCTGTCCTGGCAATGAGGCCCTCGTCATAGTTCCATGAGAAAGCGTTGAGCAAAGTACAGGCATATTTTAGGGAGCGAACGGGATACTCGCCCTGCTCTCTGTCATTTTCATCGCACACCCGATGTCTTCGTTGCGACCTACTACCCAGAACGGCCGTTAAATGCCTGTCCTTTAATGGGAATACCTCCCCGCGTCTCGAACGCAGACATTGGGTCGAGGGATCAGGCGCATTCATGAGAACGGGTCGGGGGCTCGCTCTGGTTCTCTCCACGATCTCGGTTTGCATTGTGAGATCTCTCCGGCACCGTCATTAGATGCCTGTCCTTTAATGGCAATGAGTTGTTGTAAGGTGTTTTGTTTCAAACTCTTATGGATTTAGATGGCTGTCTTGTGGTTCCATTGGTAATCCGATTCGCACCCCCTGCCTCGCGTTTCGCGTGCTTTACAAAATGACAAGGTTGCATAACATGGGCATTGTGAATAATCACTACAATCCATACAATCAAACTCGGGTGTTCAGAAATTGAAACACCGAAACCTGCGGCAGATTTGGCGTCGGTCAGGGTTTCGGCCTGACTCGGGAGTGCAACCATGTCCGTCTGGCGCAGCTTTTTGAGTGACGAGGTGGGGGCGATTGTTTCGGCGGAACTGATTGCCGTTTCTACACTTGGCGTGCTGGGTGGAACGATGGGCTTGAACATGCTGTCGACGTCAGTCGAAGGCGAGTTCCGGGAACTCAGCCATGCGGTTCGCAGCCTGAATCAGTCGTATGCCTACACCGGGCATGTCTCCGCTCGGGCTTGGACAGCCGGATCGTGCTATACCCAACGAGACGTGCAGCAGTCGATTTCGGAACTCGATGCCGAGTTCGTCGGTGATCGGGCTCAGCCGCTAGAACAACCGGCCCAGCCGCCGAAGAAGCGAAACAAGAAGGAACGGAAGGCCGACAAAAAGGCCGAAGTTCAAGACGAAGCGGCCTTCCTGCAGCCGGATGAATCCACCTTGGGGGAACCCGATCTGGTCGCTCCGGAAGACGATGCTTCGAAAATTGAGACCACGATTGAGCCGTCTCCTGAGGCTTAATTGCTGGGATTTGGATCGAAGTCGTATCGCGTAGCCTGACTCTCTGAGTCGGTTTTTTCCTGCGAAAGCAAGAAGACCCGACTCAGAGAGTCAGGCTACGCGGCCTTCAAAAGTTCCTCTCTCGACACATCTCTGTCGTTGGCCTACGATCCCGCGATTCTCAGCCATACACATTACTCCGAATTTTTGACCGCGCGTTGCCACGGATGGTTCTCGCATGGAAACGTCTCTGCATCGCCAATTAAAAACTCTGTACGAGAATGCCACCTCGGAAACAGAAGCTTGGGTGGGGGAATTTCGGATTGATGTCGTCGATCATGAGCATCCCCGGCTGATTGAAATTCAGTCGGCGGCCCTCGCCGCACTCCGCAGCAAGACGCGGCAGTTACTGGCCGACGGGCATCACGTCTGGGTGGTGAAGCCGCTGGCCGCGCGGAAGTATCTCATCACGCGGGATAAGACCGATGGCGAGATCATCTCACAGCGTTGGAGCCCGACACGCGAAACGTTATTTACGTTGTTCTTGGAACTGGTCCACTTTGTGGAGCTGTTTCCGCACCCCAAGCTCACCCTGGAAGTGCTCCTGACGATCCAGGAAGAACAGCGAATTTCCAAGCCGGCAAAGCGGTGGAAGGGCAAGACGTACCGCGTCTCGGATCGTCTGCTGCGGTCGGTGGAACATCGCCATGAATTGCGGACCGTTAAGGACCTGCAACGGCTGCTGCCCGCGACGTTGCCCGCTGCGTTCACGACCGAGGACCTCGCGAAGTGCGCGAAGATTCCCCGTTGGTTGGCCCAGAAGGTCGCCTACTGCCTGAGAAAGACGGAAGCGATTCAAACGGCCGGGAAAAAGGGACAGGCGTGGCTCTACGAGATTCCCAAACGGAAGCGTCGGGCCGCCGCGTAAATTTGTCGTAGCCTGACTCTCTGAGTCGGGTTCTTCGTCGTATTCAAGAAAAAGAATCCGACTCAGAGAGTCAGGCTACGGGAATGGCCCAGATTTTCACATCTGGGCCATTCCTTACGAGCACTAATAGTCGCTGGCTTCTTCTTCCTTGCCGCTGTCGAAGCCGGAGAAGTCTGATTCGGCGACCTTGCGGATTCGCCGTTCGTCGACCTCGGCTTTCAAGCGAGCAATCGCTTCGGGGACGGGCAGAGCTCCCAGGTCCCCTTCCAGTCGATCACGCACGGCCACGGTGCCAGCTTCTTGATCGCGGCCACCGACGACCATCATGTAGGGAATCAGCTCTAGCTGAGCGTCCCGGATCTTGGCGTTGACCTTGGCACTGCGCAAATCGGTGGTCACGCGGAAGCCGGCGTCGCGGAATTGCTGAGCCACCTGCTTGGCGTAGTCGTCGAACTTCTCGCCAATCGGCATGACGCGGACTTGTTCTGGAGCTAGCCACAAGGGGAAGGCACCGGCGAAGTGTTCGATCAACATGCCGACAAAGCGTTCCATCGAACCGAACGGAGCCCGATGGATCATGACGGGACGATGAGCCTTGTTGTCGGCCCCGACATATTCCAGCTTGAAGCGTTCGGGCAGATTGAAGTCCAACTGGACGGTGCCCAGCTGCCATTCACGGCCGATACAGTCACGGACCATGAAGTCGGTCTTCGGCCCGTAGAAGGCGGCTTCCCCTTCCATCGCGGTGAACGGCAGACCCATGTCGGTCAGCACATTTCGCAGGGTGTCTTCTGCCTTCTGCCAGTTGTCTTCGCTGCCGACATACTTCGACTTGTTCTTCGAATCGCGTAACGACAATTGCACGCGATAGTTGGTCAAGCCGACGCTGCCCAGCACGAACCGCACGAGGTTCAAGGTCTGACGGAATTCTTCTTCGACTTGTTCTGCGGTACAGAACAAGTGAGCGTCATCCTGAGTTAGCCCGCGAACACGCAGCAAGCCGTTCAATTCGCCCGATTGCTCGTGACGGTAGACGGTACCGAACTCGGCCAGGCGGACGGGAAGATCGCGATAGCTGCGGGGCTGAGCGGCGTACATCTGCACGTGATGCGGGCAGTTCATCGGCTTCAGCAAGTAACGTTCTTGCGAATGTTCCCATTCCCGCAACAGGTCGATCTTGGCTTCGACGGTCGGCAATGCCTTGTAGGTCGCGAACTTCGCACCCATCAGAGCGGCAGTGTCGAGTAGCTTCGCTTCTTCTTCGACCGGCAAACTATTTTCGCGTAGCTTGCGAATCCAGAAGTCGACCAGGGCTCCAGCGTCGTGGCCGAAGATCGGGGCAAATTGCGATTCGCGATAATACGGGAAGTGACCGCTGGTCTCGTACAGTTCAACGCGACCAATGTGCGGCGAATAGACGGGAGTGTAACCCAGTCGCAGCAGTTCCTTCTTGATGAAGTCTTCGAGAGTCGCCCGGATGGTGGCACCTTTGGGGAGCCACAGGCTGAGCCCCGGACCGACTTCGGGACTGATGGCGAACAGCCCGAGTTGTTTGCCGAGCACGCGGTGATCGCGCCGTTTGGCTTCTTCGATCTGAGTCAGATAGCCGTCCATGTCGGCCTTGCTGAACCAGGCGGTGCCGTACAGCCGCTGTAGCTGCTTGTTGCTGGCGTCACCCTTCCAGTAAGACCCGGCGACCGACAGCAGTTTGAAGGCTTTGATCCGTCCGGCATCGGGAATATGTGGCCCGCGACAGAGATCGACGAACTCACCCTGGCGGTAGAAACTCATCGACGCATGGTCGGCGAGGCCGGTCTGAATGTGTTCGACTTTCAGTCCCTGCTTCAGGTCGCCGCAGAATTTGACCGACTCGTCGCGGCCGAGAGAAAACCGTTCGAAGGGTTCGGCTTCCTTAACGATCAGAGCCATTTCGGCTTCGATCTTGGGGAAATCTTCTTCGCTGATTTTGTGAGACAGGTCGAAGTCGTAGTAGAAACCGTGGCCAGTGGTCGGACCGAACGCCAGATTGACATCGGGCCACAGCCGCATGACCGCACGGGCCATGACGTGGGCGGTCGAGTGTCGCAACACGGCCAGAGCCGCGGCATCTTTCTCGGTCAGCAACTTGAGTTTGGCTGGGCCGTCCGCCGGCAGCGGCAGCTTCAAATCGACGACTTTGCCGTTTACTTCCGCTGCCACACAGGCATTTGCCAGACGCTGACCAATACTCGAGGCCACGTCCCAGGCACTGCTGCCGTCAGCGTACTCTTTCACAGAACCATCAGGGAGCTCAACTGAAATCATGAGAGCACATTGTCCTTAAACATAACGCACGGGCCACACGCCCGGAGAGCCACCCGAACCAAGGGCGAAGTTCTCTCGCGGACAGCTGTTGACCCGCACGTGTGATACCGAACAGACGGTCAAGTCGTCAAGAAGGTTCGAATAAACCCACCTGGCCACCCTCCGACACGCGGCTACGCGTAGCAACTGCCAGCTCAACCAGGACTTAGCAATCGTTCCTGTTCTATGGCACTGTCTGGCATTTTCTGCCGGAGAATCGGGAATTGGGTGAGAAACCAGTGTCTGGATGCATTCGCCCAGCTTGATTCCCCTGCCCTGCCCCACGAAAATGGAAGTGACCGCAGACTCATCGTCCTCCGCAGCGCCGTTGCTGGAAAAATTCCCCTTTGGAGCCCTCCTGATGTCGAGTCCCCAGACTGCCCGCCAAATCTTGGACCGGCACTATCTCGAAATTCGCAGCAAGATCCTCGACCTGGCCGCCAGCCTGGACCGTGTGGACCGCACCGCCGACGCCGAGACCGTGCAGGACGACCCGCGACTCGCCAAATTGAAACAGGGAATAGAACTGTTACTCGTTCCCGCGACCGATCGCGCAGAACAGGTGCAGATGCTCTTCAGCGATGCGTATGTTGAGAATTGGCTGAAGAAGTAGTCCGTATGGCGTAGAGACGGTCGCAGATGGAGTTCAATTTCTACCTCGTAACTTTGGTTACGGCGTATCGTCAACTTAGAGTTCGATGATCCTAGTCCTTTGATGCTGTGGACTAACCCTTACGACGCTGTTGTATGTCGACAATCACGAAAAGGTTTTCCCAACATTCGGAGGTCTGTCATGAAAATGCCCGCTGTCGTGTTGATTGGTCTCGCCGCTACGTTGTTTTTAACTGCTGCCGGCTCGCAAGAGAAAGTCGATCCGCGTCGCGCCGAAATCGATGAGCTTGTTCAGAAAACCACTGCGCTTCAGGGCGAGCGGATTGCGACTTTGAAAGATGTCTTGGACATGAGCGTCCACTTGGCGGCAAAGGGGCGGGCTGACGTTGCAGAGGTCCTGGATGCACGGATGGGCTTGCTTAGAGCAGAGCTGGATGCTGCTGAGAAAAACTCGGATCGCATCGCCTATTGCAAGAAAGCTTTGGAATCGCTGAAAGAGGATGAACAGTTGGCTAAAACGCTACTGGAGGCGGCAAGGGGAACGGGATTGAACGTGATCAAAGTGAAAGCGACGCGTTTAGAGATTGAGGTTCTTTTGGGGCAGGCCAAGATTCGGGAAGCCAAAGAGAGCAAGTAGTCAAGTAGTGAAGTCTCGTAGTCGGCCGAGAGCTTTCGGCCGGCTACGACCAAGTGGCCGCAGTGAGGTCGAGTGAGGTCTTGATATCAAGACGGACCATAGCGGAAAGTCATCGACGCCATGGCACTTGCCCGAGCACAATTTATATATTGAAAATCGCCTATTGGCGGAGGTAACTCTTTCATGTACTTCATCGACCCGCACGTTCACATGATTTCCCGCACGACCGACGACTATGAGCGGATGACGCGGATGGGGTGTGTGGCGATTAGCGAACCGGCCTTCTGGGCTGGATATGATCGGGGCACCGCTGCCAGTTTTCACGACTACTTCCGCCAGTTGACCGAGTTCGAACCGATGCGCGCCGGCTGGTCCGGGATTCAGCACTACACTTGGCTGTGTATCAATGCCAAGGAAGCGGACAACGTCTCGCTGGCCCGTGAAGTCATCAAGCTGATTCCCGAGTTCCTCGACCGACCCAATGTTCTGGGAATCGGTGAGATCGGTCTCAATAAAAACACGATGAACGAGTCGACCATTTTCCAGGAACACGTCGACTTGGCTGTTCGCATGGACCAGCAGATCCTGATCCACACGCCCCACTTGCAGGACAAGTTCAAGGGGACGCATATGATCGTCGACATGCTGCTCAACGAAAAACGCGTGCAGCCGCAACGAGTGTTGATTGATCATGTCGAAGAGCACACCGTGCGATTGGCTCGTGACCATGGCTTCTGGTGCGCGATGACTTTGTACCCCACGACAAAGTGTACTCCAGCGCGTGCGGCCGACATCATTGAGCTCTACGGCGATGAACAGATCATGGTGAATTCCGCCGGTGACTGGGGCCCTTCGAATCCCCTGGCGGTCCCCGATTTCATCCAGGAGATGCGCAAGCGTGGTCACTCGGAAACGAAGATCAAGAAGATCGTGTACGACAACCCGTTAAAATTCTTCAGCCAGAGCAAGAATTTCAAATTCAAATCGCCAGAAATCACCTATGGCGCTTAAGTGCATCATCATCGATGCAGAACGTCTGAAGTTCAATAAGGCCATGGGTAGCCCAGATTCTTGAATCTGGGTGAGCGTAGCGAACAAGAGGTTGAGATTCCTTCGACCCTGCTCAGCAACTGGTTTTCCTTCGCCTGACTTTCCGAGTCAGGCGAAGGTTGTCTGCGGTATTCCGGCATATCAAATCGCTATCTGGACAGTATTGCTGAACAGCGGGTATCGTAGAAGGTTCCGCAGAGCGCCTCTGCGTCGAATGGGATGGGCGTCGAGGAACGGTTGATGTCGAACGCATTCGATCCATATCACAAATGGCTGGGAATTCCACGTCACGAGCAGCCGCCGCATTACTACCGGCTGTTGGCGATCCCGCTGTTTGAAGATGATCTGCAAGTCATTGCGACCGCTGCCGACCGCCAAATGACCTTCTTGCGAGGTCTCCAGACGGGGGAGCATGCTGTTGAGGCGCGAGAGCTGCTGAACGAGATTGCCCGGGCCCGCTTATGCTTACTGAAGCCGGAAACGAAATTTCAGTATGACAGCCGGTTGAAGCTGCTGTTAAATCAAGCCTCGACTCACGATGAAGAGGCTGAGGACGTTGAGGCCGCGAGCGACTCGGCACCGCCGGCGCAGCCCCTGTGGCAGCAGCCCGCGATCCTGGCGGGGGTGGCCGTGATCACCCTGATTTTTCTGGGATCAGTCTTCCTGTTTCAAAACTCCGAGCCTCCTCAGCCAGCGGCACATACGGTTGCAGGTGGCGCGGGGATTCCGGAGGCGCAGCCTGTTGATTCTAATCCTGGGGTGGCGGCTCGCCGGCAACCGCTGCATTCCGCGGAGGATCAATCTCCGTCGGAGGTGGCGGCCTCGGCATCAGGTCTCCCTGTGAATCTGATTTCTAAGATCGATTTGAGCCGAGACGTCCTGGACGGGACGTGGAACATCGATCATGGAAAACTGGATTCGGGAAATGGTCGAAGCGACCGGATTCAGATTCCTGGAGCCGTCCCTTCGTCCTATACCTTGACCATTGTCACTGACCGGATCGAACGGCGAGTGCGGGGGCTCACCGCCTATTTACCGATTGGCGGCCACACCGTCGCGGCCGTTGTCGATGGTTGGAATGGCGAGATCAGTGGCTTGGAACTTCTGAATGGCCGCGACGGGGACCGCAATGAAACGACGACGGTCGGCCTGCGGACTCAGCGCGGCGGAAATACACTGGTTTATCAGGTTCAGCCTAACCAGATCTTGGTGATGGTCAACGGCCAAAAGGTGATCGAATGGAGCGGCGACCCGGCGGTCTTTTCGCTGGCCAAGCATTCCGGGTTGCCGCGCCCGAATGAACTGGCATTGGGATCGTGCACCTCGCAATGGAAGATCAGCAGCATCACGCTGGTGCCGAAACCGGTGACGCCCGTCGGCCCCAAAGTCGCTGTCGCGAAACCGAGTTTTCAAGCACCCGTCATCGATGCGCAGGACAATTGGATTGCCAAGATCGATCCGGTGAAAGATGCGGTTCAGGGGACTTGGAATCTCGCTGGGGGAGTGTTGCTGGCTCCTGGAGGGCACCATGACCGAATACGGCTACCCGGGAAGGCGCCCGCAACCTACACCCTGACAATTATTGCGGAAAGGTTGATCGAGACTGGCTATGGCTTGTCGCCGATTCTGCCCATTGGCAAGGGGCAAGTGATCGCTCGCATTGATGGTTGGGATGGTCGTACCAGCGGGCTGGAGAGAATTGGCGGAGTGTCCGGGCAGGAGAACGAATCGACCACCTACGGTCAACTGACGAAGCTGGGTTTGAACACCTTCATCTGCCGTGTCGCGCCCGATCGGGTGCATGTTGAAGTGAATGGTCGTTTGGCGATCGACTGGAGCGGAGACCCGACGAAACTCGCCGTCGACCCGCTGTATGCCCTGCCTCAAATGGATGAAATCGGTATCGCCGGCGGGTGGACCGAGTGGAAGATTCGCGGGATCAAACTGGAATCGGCTGATTCGTCGTCCCCCGCGGAGATGCCTCCCAAGACCAATGACAAGAGCTCTCCGGCCGCGGGCCCTGCTCTGGCGGGAACTCAGCCGGTGCCTGACGCCTCGGCCCGTGATGCCGCGCGGAAGGCCCTGCAGGAACGTTTCACTGACGAGTCTGCCAAGGCTCAAAAAGGGGACCGCAAGCTGGCCTGGGCCCGCACGTTACTCGCCGAGGGGCAACAGTCCGGTGTGGATCCGGCGACTTGCTACGTGCTGTTGTCCGAGTCCGCCGATCGAGCCGCGGCGGCCGGCAATTTCGGGGCGGCTTGGGAGGCTATCGCGGCGTTAAAGAAACGCTTTTCGATCGATCATGTGCCGCTCCTGGAAAACGCCGCGAAGACCGTGAGTTCCGCCGTCAAGACCTTCGACGACATGCGGGAGTTTATGGCCGCTCACCTCCAAATTGCGAATGAGGCCGTGCAAGACGACGATTTTTCCACCGCGACGGCCGTCCTGCAGATGGCGACTACGACCGCTAAAAAATCCACGTATGCCGACTTCAGAGAGCAAATCGCGGCAGAGAAGAAACGCATTGAAGCGGCACACGCCCACTTTGAAGTGGCTCGGCTGGACCGTGAAAAGTTGCAAGCAAATCCGACCGACCCCAGTGCGAATGCGAGCTGGGGATTTTATCTCTGCTGCCGCAGGAATGATTGGGCCGCCGGACTACCGTTTTTGGCTCAGGCGAGCAACGACGTCTGGGGGCCGCTGGCCCAACAGGAACTCCGCCTGAAGCAGAAGCCCGATTTGTTGGACGAGCAACAGTTAGCCAAATTGGGCGATGACTGGTGGGACGCCGCCGAGAAGCAGCCCGAGCCGTTCCGTTCTACGATTCAAGATCATGCGTTGAATGTCTACCTGCTGGCTCAAGACGGGTTGGATGGTACGGGCCGGAGCCTGATTCAAGAACGGGTGGACCGTGTTTTTGGTGGCGCGCGGTTTTTGTCGATATCGCCGAATGATCTGGCTGAAAATATTGCTCCCGCCGAACTGAATCCGGTCGCC
>JAZKFE010000409.1:15205-25214 GCA_040386595.1 Planctomycetota bacterium
ACCTTCGAATTTTGGGTGTCTACGAGCTCGAAGCGGGGCTTTTCCTCGGTGTTGATTTCCAAATTCGACGGTTCGAATTCGCCGCTGTTATTTGAGATCGATGGAGATGTAATTGGCGTGGGAGTCCAAGCGGCCAGTTTCAATCAGAAAACCCGTTCTGGAAAAGCGAAGGACGATGTACATACGGTAATTAACGATGGTCGTTGGCATCACGTCGCGGCGGTCAAATTGGCCCGCCGGGTTTTGCTATTTGTGGATGGAAAACTCGAAGGGCAATTAAACGGTGTGCCCTCGATTGCCACGAAATCTCCCTGGAAAGCGGGAAACCATATTCAAGGGGACGGGGCGACGGCGCGTTTGTGTCGGATCCGAGTTTCTCGCTCCGCACGCTATCTGCTTCCCTTTACGCCCGAAAAACATTACGTCCCTGATAAGGACACGTCCTTCACTCGGTGAGTCGCGGTCTTGAGCCCCAAGGGGGGCGCGCTAAGTTAGCCCAAGGTATCGCCCTGGGTTTCGGCGTGAGTATCAAAATCAAGCCCTGAAGGGGCGCGCTAAACGAGTTGAAATCCAGCCCGAGCGCGTCCCTTCAGGGCTTGGCTACGCGATATCGACCAATGACCCAGGGCGATGCCCTGGACTGACCTATCGCGCCCCCTTGGGGCTTGAAATCTCCTGATTCCGTGTGTTACGCGGTGTTTCTGCCACTCGACGATTTGAAGACAACTTTTAGGATGGCGTCTCGGTGGAGGCCGTGTCGGTTGGTTTTACGGATTCTGTCGCGGTGGGCGATTCCGGCTCGTCGGTACAGGTTGCCTGGGCGGCGGCAAACAGCTGGGTGACGGGTTCAATCGCGTCGCCGGGATACGTGGCCGTGCAGAATGTTTTCCGCGTGACGTTTCCCTTGCCGTCGATTTTGACTTTCTCAAACCGGATATCGATCGGGCTTTCCGGGCCGCATTGCAGGCAGTGAAACACCGTCGCCACTAGCTTATCGCCCTGGCCCACTTGGGAGCTGATCCCTGCCAGATCACCCAGTTCCAGTGAGTCTCGCAAACGTTTGGCCGGTCCCAAAAAAGATCCGGCGACGCTGGACGTTTTCCACTGTTCGCAACCGGCACAAAACGGTTCGGCGGCCGCTCCGCGCATGATGGAAAATGCGATGCCCGCAATCAGCAGCAATTCAAATCCCCAATAACAATAGCTGCCAATATAGCCGAGGTTCAGCCCATTCTTGCCCCCTTTGGCCCGGTTGAGTTCCACACCACGTCGCGCCTGCAGATCAATGAAGTCCAGAATTCCATTGACCGCCAAGGCTTCTCGGCCCTCGGGGTTGTCTGCTAAATTGTTGAGGATTTCCTGGACCGGGGGATCGAGCTCTTTCAGCTGAGGTTGCAGCTTGTCAAAGTTTCGGGCGAGCATGCGGATCTCCGGGGGAACGATACTCAGCTCTCGTTCGAACTGATAGTATTGCCAACCATTCATCGCGGCGACGGCAACGCAGCCTCCCATAAAACCTGCCGCTCCACACACCAGCGGCATGCGTACCTTGACCGCCTTCACCCCGGCGGCCCCTGCTGCACCGATCAAGACTCCCATGCCGAGAGGGAAGACCAGCACCAGGAAAAACCATTGCGAGATGAATCCCGCGAGCAGCCCGACGACGGCTCCTGTCAGGCAGGAAATGGCTGTCAATTTGATCAATCCGCCGAGCGAAAAGCCGCCGTCAGATTGATAGCGATTGGCGTTAAACGACGGCCAGGATGATGTCCCAAGTCCGGCTGCAGTGGACATAAATGGTTTCCTTCAACAGGTTCGCCGGCCGACTGCAGTCGCCGGTGGACTCGTTCTGAATTCGCAGTGGTGATGAGGGATGTTGCACGGCAGTATCCGCGATCATAATAAGGTCGCAGTATGGAGTTGCAAATCCACAAACTCGAGGAGGGAGTGAATCTTAACGAAGCCTCCGGCAGAGAAAAATCCCTATCGAATTTACGGCAGAGGCTACCGTTTGCAGTGGCATCGCGGAAATGTTCAGGATATTGTTACAAATTACAGCGACAGTACAGTCATTCACGGCTGTTCCCGCAGGGCACTCAGTCGCTTCTTCTTCCACAACTTTCGAGGACTCAGCTATGCAAACGAAGTTTGGCATGACGGGAATGCGGTGCGCATTGTGCGCGATGTTGATGGCCGGATCACTCCTGATCGCGCAGGATAAGAAGGGCGATACGAAAGGGACGGCAGCAGCGGCACAAAAGGGGAAAAGTCGCTTGCCCTCGAATTTTGGGAAACTGAATCTCGCAGACGACCAAAAAACGAAGATCTACAGTATTCAGGCCACATTTGATCCCAAGATCGACGAGTTAGAAGCGCAGCTGAAAGTCTTGAAAGATAAAGAACAGGCCGAAGTGGAAGCGGTGTTGACGCCGGAGCAGTCAAAGCAGCTGGCGACACTCAAGGCCGAAGCGAAGAAAAAGAAGGCCGATGATGCGAAGGCCGCCAAGGCCAAGCCTGCTGACGCCCCCGTGACGGTCGAGCCCGCCAAGAAGGTGACGCCAGAAAAGAAGCCGTAACCGAGAGTCGGTCATCGGTGATGCGACATCAATCTCGCAGCGCCCCGCGAGTGCCTCTCTCGTCATTGCGATGGGATGGACTCGTTGGGGCCGATTTTCTTGGTCCCTTAGGACAATGCGAACTTCTTTAACTTACTAAAGAAGGTGCTCCGCGGCATGCCCAGTAAGCGAGCCGCTTCCGCCTTGTTGCCGCCGCATTTTTCGAGTGCGGCCTGCAGTTGACGCAGCTCACGATCCAGGGCGAGTTCGTTCTCTTCGGGTGTCGAGACAGAACTCGTTCCCGCTGGGCCGGCGATTCGTTTGGCTTTGCGATGTTCCGTCGACTGCCAAGCCGACGGGCCGTCTAGGATTTCTTGCGGTAGATCGTCGAGCGTGATCCGCTCCCCTTCGGCTAGGACAACCGCGCGTTCAATGGCGTTCTCTAACTCACGAATGTTGCCGGGCCACGTGTAATGTTTCAGACGTTCGAGGGCCACACCTTCGATCCGCTGAATCGACTTGTTCAGTCGCTGGGCCGCTCGTGACATAAAGAACATTGCCAACTCAATGATGTCGTCAGGACGTTCCCGCAACGGCGGCGGCGTGATGGTGATCACGTTCAAGCGATAAAAGAGGTCCTCGCGGAAACGGCCGTCAGCGATCAGCTTTTCGAGATTTTGATGCGTGGCTGTGATCAGCCGGACGTCGACTTGAACCGTTCGCGTGCCGCCGACCGGTTCGAATTCCCGCTCCTGCAATACGCGCAGCAGTTTGATCTGAGTTTCCAGGGAAATGTCGCCGATTTCGTCCAGGAATAACGTCCCACCGTTGGCCATCTCGAACCGTCCGGCTCGATCTCGATGGGCCCCGGTGAAGGCACCTTTGACGTGCCCGAACAATTCACTTTCCAACAGCCCCGCCGACAACGCACCGCAATGCACTTTGACCATCGGTCCTTGTTTGCGATGGCTGTTCTGGTGGATGGCCTCGGCTAGCAATTCCTTGCCGGTACCACTTTCTCCACGAATCAATACAGAGGCATCACTGCCGGCGACCTTACGGACGGTTTCCAACAGCCGCACCACCCCTGGACTGCTGCCGCGAATGTTGTCGGATTGAAAACCCGATTCGGCAGATGTGCCATCCGCGGGCTCAACCGATTTGACGGGAACCACCAGCGTGTGGGCAGCCGAGATTTCAGACTGTAGCAGTGAGATCTGCCGCTGCTGCTCGGAGATTTTGGTCACTTTGTGTCGCAGTTCTTCGTTGAGTCGCCCCACGACCTGATGCACTTTCGCACTGTGCATCGCGACACCAGCGACCTGCCCCATGGCGGTCAAGAATGTCAGATCTTCCGCACTGTAATCGGTTCCGAGTCGCTTCTCGCCCAGCAGCACGACCCCCTCAATGACGCCATCTACTTCGAGAGCCTGCAGCAGGTCGGCATTGAGCTCGGTCAGAGTTCGCCGAATCAGGGGATCGGCTTCATCAAGTCCCAATGTGCTGCGCTGCAACGAAGGAGTCTGTTGCAAGGCGGCAATCAACTGCGGCGTGGCGGCGAACTGGGGGGGGACTTCTCGGCCTCCTTCGATCGCGACCAGCCGAAACTGTTGATGCTCGGCATCCAGGAAATAGAGCGCGGCGTGACCGACCAGCAGTACGTCCCGGCAGGACGCGAGCATTCTCTCGGCGACGGCGGACGGCTCCATTAATTGGCCCGCCATCTGATTCATCTGCTGCAGGGCTTTATCCAGTTGATACTTTTCGCGATAGAACCGCCGGTCGATTAACCGCTGAGCACGATCGCGTAACCACCCCAGAACAATTACCGCGACCATCAACAGCGCGGCGACGACCATCGCCTGTCGGGAATCTCGGATATGTTGGAAAATCGCAATCAACGTTGATGTTGCGATCAGTGTGCTATAGAGCCCATTGGCGACTGCGCTGATGACGAAATAGAGTGTCTCACGGCTAAAAAACTGTTCCACCAGCATCAGCTTGTGTCGGGCGATACCGACCGCATAGGCCATCATGAACAGCAAGCTGGCGAAAAACATCGGCAGCGTTCCCTGTCCCACGGCAAACGCCACGCGATCAAACTGGGCCAGATAAAAGGTGTAGCTGACCGGAATGGTGGAGATCGCTCCCGCCCACAGGATCCAGGCGACTTGCTGGTGTTCCAGGGTGTTGCGGGTGGTGAAAAAGCTGCGAGCCAAGGCGACCAGAGTGCTGACGAAATACAGGGATGCAATCACCATGTAAATGAAGATGCACTTCCGCAAGGTATCCAGCAGGCCTTGCAGGTGCACTGGATCAGCTTGACTGTGGAACAGCCACGAGCCATAGGACAGCAGTGAGATCAGCACGATCATGCTGACCGCAGGCGGAGCATATAGTGCGAGCAACGTTAAACGGGGCCGGGTGGCGATGGGCCCTTTGGGGTACGGGAAGATCAGAAAGAAGTGCAGCGTGACGGACGGAACCAGCACGGCACAGATGGCAAAGGGAATGTTGAGCCACAACAGCCCGGCGATGACCCACCAGTGATAGCCTCCCACAAACGCGCCGACGGTAACCACGCACATGGCGAAGAACACGCGGGCGGCTCGATCGAACGGGCGCGTCCAGAAGGCGACGGCGCCGACGGTGAAAATCATCAGTTCCAGCAGGAACCAGACGAGTGGCAGGCCCAGTTCATTGAACGACAGCGATTGCACGCGGATCCAGGTGCGTTGCAGTTCGGGCTGTCCGGGGACCAGAAATCGAGCCTCCACCCAGCGGTCACGGTCCAACCAATAGTCGGTATCGATTTCCACAAACGAGGGAATGAAATCCCCGAGTTCAGACGGATTCGACCCGGCGGGTAGCCTCCCGTCGATCGGAGTTTCGCCTCGCAAACGCCGTAGAGCGTTCGTGAAATGGAGGAAGGTGGAAATGTCCTGCCAGCGGGATTCTTTGACACTGCCTCCGCCCAATCCGACCAGTTGATCGCCGATCGTGGGCTTGTGCTGCCCACGATATTTCATGGTCGGCATGACCGTGCGGACGACCGGTCCGACTGTTTTCTCGTCTTCGGCCAAAAGGAAACGTAGCCCCAAATCGGGCGTGGTGGCAGCGAAACTCAGGACGAGCATCGCGTAAACCAACACGATTCCGCCGAGTGCCGCGAGGCTCCAGCGACCGACCGTTGGGGTAAAAATCACATTTTCCTCGTTCGAAGAAGCGCCGAAACGCAGGTTGTCAGCGCCCGTTGATCGTTTCGGCGCCGAATACGTCTGTTTAATTTACTGATTTCGGCGCCGAAACTCCAGCCGACTTCGTTAGAAATTCACACATTCAGATCGCCACAACATCAATCAGTTGTTCCTCAATTCCTGTTTTTTGTGGGCGCCAGCGCGATTGTCGAAGTGGGATGTGGCGCTTCGGCGCTCGGCGCCCATCGTAAACTTTACCAAAAAGTGGAGATTTCTGCGGATGGCACGCCGCTTGCTTAGCATGTTAATCAATGTCAGTTAGTCAAGTTCGTGAGGTTCTTTTAGAGCTAAATGAGTTTGACACCAAATTATGCCCAGCCTGACCCTCGGGTAGGTTCGCATGTTTGGCAGCTTGGGAAAAATTGAGGGTCCCCCTGATTTGTTGATCTACCCATTCAACTAGTCAGTCTCAATCAGATACAGCCCAACTTGCTAAGCCGGCAACCCCCGAGGGTTTTTCTATGCGCTGACCGGTCGTTCCAGATCTGTTCAATCGAAGATCTGTAGGATGGGCACTCCTGCCCGTCTCTTTTGGCCTTCCTCTAGGCGATTTCAATAATCAAAAGAAGCGACGGGCAGGAATGCCTTGGGATTACCCTACTTTGGACACCTTTTTAAGCTATCAATGCTTGGAAACTCAGGAGTTTTTTAAATTCTGTAGGACCAGTAAGCCCAAAATCGAAAGTCGGTCCTACAGCTGACGTTAAAAAACGCTGAATTCTCAGGGATTTTTGCGACTAAAAAGTAGGGTAATCCTAAGGCAGGAATGCCCATCCTACAAAGGGATTTGATCGCGCTCTCCGCTTAGCGTGTCGGGATGCCCTTGCAGTCGTTTCGAGCTGATTTCCTGGCAGATCTTTGCTCCACAAAACCTGCGAAACAGACAATTAACAGGCCTACGCTGGCGAGTTTGCCAGTGATCGGACATACTACGCCGTCCGGTATTCGGGTTCCCAAGTCTTGAGCAGGGATGATGTTGGAACGTCACGCGGGTTGTTTCGCCGCCGGCAGTGCCGATCTTTTGAGGTGCACTGCAGGTCAGAGTTGAAGATCTGCGCGGTCTGTCCCCTGGCGTCGAGTTCGAGAGGGAATTGCGAAGCTACCGATTTTAGTGCCATCAGAACAACCCCCTTGGACACGTTTCGGCAGCGGTCCAGGGATCCGAACCAGTTGAGGTTCGTCCAGCGTGTGTGATTGCAGGCCCCAAGTAGCAGGACAGTATCAGTTCAGCCTCACACCGGCCGTCGCGGCTGAGCGTGTGACGCTGAACATCACAAGTCACGGACTGCGTGACCTGTCCGAACCCGCGTCGATACATATCTTCGCGGCTACCGCTCTTGGCTCTCCGACCGTCTCGATTTCCAGCTGTCTGACTGTTGATGGCCCCGTGCCGATGTCTGGTGCCTACGCACTGGATCATTTGCTGGGGAGCCCCGTCGCGGTTCGACTGACAGGATCTTCGACTGACCGTCCTTTCGGAGAACTTCCTGTTAATCAATCGAATCTGGCTGTTCCGTTCGCACTTTCCTGGACCCCTTTCCCACACCCCGGCGTTGTTGTCGAGCGTTTTTCCGACAACAAGCCGTGCTCTGGTGAGCATCCAGTAATTTTACGAACAACAGCCGGTCCGGCACATGCACCCAACTGGCAGCCGGTTGTGCAGGAACGTCGTGAGCAATCATTGCTCACACGCTTCCCGTCAGTGCAATCTGCAGGAGTTACACCACTGCCGACGAAAGGTCGTGCATGAAGAAGGAAATGCTGATCAACGTCCTCCAGCCGGAGGAAAGCCGGATCGCCATTGTTGAAGATGGGGTTCTGGAAGAACTGTACGTCGAGCGAGTCAGTCAGGAAAGCTACGTCGGCAACATCTATAAGGGACGCGTCGTCAATCTGGAGCCAGCAATCCAGGCGGCGTTTGTGGACTTTGGTGTTGGTCGGAACGGCTTCCTGCATGTCAGCGACGTCGAATATCAATACTACAAACACCTGCTAGGTAAAGAAGAGCGGACCAACCGCCGCCGGCCGGCCAACGAACGCAGTGTTCGCAACAAGCCGCCGATTCAGGACATCTTCAAGCGTGGTAGCGAAGTCCTGGTGCAGTGTATTAAGGAAGGGATCGGGACCAAGGGACCGACTCTCTCGACATACATCAGCATCCCGGGCCGGTACCTCGTATTGATGCCAGGTCTGCAGCGCGTGGGTGTCAGCCGCAAGATTACCGACGAAGACATTCGTCGCAATCTGCGCGAGGCCATGGACGAACTGAATCCCCCGGAAGGCCTGGGGTTCATTATTCGCACGGCCGGCATCGACCGCACGAAGAAGGATCTGCAACGGGATATGAACTACCTGTTGCGTCTCTGGAAGACCATCGTTCGCCGCATTAAGAAGATGCGTGCCCCGGTGGATATCTACCAGGAAAGCGACATGATCATCCGGACGATCCGCGATATTTATAACGCGGAAATCGATCAGGTGCTCATCGACGAGCCGGCTGCCTACGAGCGGGCTCAGGAGTTCTTGAAGATCGTCTTGCCGCGACATGCCAACCGCATCAAGCAGTACGACGGCAAAGAACCGCTGTTCCATAAGTATAAGATCGAAGAAGAGATTGCTCGCATTCAGCGGCGCGTGGTGCCGTTGAAGGGTGGCGGTTCGATCGTCATCGATCAGACCGAAGCTCTGGTGGCGATTGACGTCAACAGCGGCAACTTCCGTGCGGACAACAACGCCGAAGAGAACGCCTATCAGGTCAACCTGCGAGCGGCTGCGGAGATTGCTCGACAGATTCGTCTGCGGGATCTGGGTGGCGTGATCGTCAACGACTTCATCGATATGCGCGAAGAGCGACATCGTCGTGGTGTCGAAAAGGCCTTGCGGGACGC
This sequence comes from Planctomycetota bacterium, assembly GCA_040386595.1. Taxonomy (GTDB): domain Bacteria; phylum Planctomycetota; class Planctomycetia; order Planctomycetales; family Planctomycetaceae; genus JAKFVC01. The sequence continues at coordinate 23,906 of JAZKFE010000409.1, forward strand.
CGTGCGTCGCGATCGGGCCCGGACGAAGATTCTGCGTATCAGTCCGTTCGGATTGATCGAGATGACTCGGCAGCGCATCCGTCCGTCATTGCGTCGCAGTACCTACGAGGACTGCCCGCACTGCAACGGCAGCGGACTGGTGAAGACGGCAGAATACCTGGCCATCGAAGTGATGCGTCAGCTGATTCTGCATGCTCATCAGGACCAGGCGACGAAGATTATTTTGGAAGTTCACGAACGAGTTGCCAACTACCTCAACAACCGCAAGCGTAAAGACATTGCGCAAGTTGAAGAGCAGGCAAATGTTGTGATCAGCATTCTGTCTCGGAATGATGTGAAGCCAGAGCATCTGGAATTCCGATTCTACGATGCATTGAACAACGAGCTGAAAATTTCCAATGAGACCTCGAATCTGAAAAAGTGATTTGATACACTATCCCGCTTCCCCGCCTGCGATTTTGTTGCGAGCGGGGAAGCGCCATTGGAAGTGACAGGTTGGCGAACACTGGCAGAGCCGACGAATATCGCAAGTTTTTTGCGGTATGATGGCTTCGGGTCCAGTTCGTTGAGATTCACCAATTGCTATAGCAGTTAAGGACTTGTAGAGATGTTTGCAGTATTTTGTGACGGTGGTCGGCAGTATAAAGTCAACCGTGGCGATCGCTTGGTCATCGACTATCGCGAAAAGTCCGCGGTGGGCGACAGCTTGAAGTTCGACCAAGTTTTGCTGGCGGGCTCGAAGGCCAGCAGCAAGATTGGTGCCCCGGTCATCGAAGGTGCCGTGGTGGAAGCTCAGATTCTTGGCCACCGTAAGGGTGACAAGCTCGAGATCCAGAAGTTCAAACGCCGCAAGAAGATGCGTCGTCACACTGGTCACCGCCAAAAGTACACCGCGATTCAAATCGTCGCGTTGAACGTTCCTGGCCTGGCCGACGAAACGCCCGCTCCGCTGGCCGCCAACTAAGCAATTTGCTGGTAGCCCGTTTGAGATAAATCACAAGAAACCGTCCGAGTGTTTGCGCTCGGGCGGTTTCTTGCTGCGCGCTGTGGCAATTTCTCCGTAGCCTGACTCTCCGGGTCGGGTGCATTTTTAAATTTGTCCTAAGTCCCGACAGGGACGACAGAACCTAGCCGTGGGCATCAGCCCACGGAACGATTTTCATGAAAAACCGAGCCCTGACAGGGCGACACCTTGAAGGATTTTGGACCGTAAATTCTCAAGGAATTTTGAATTTGGTGGTGTTTCGAATCCTTGGGAGGGTGAGGCTCCTGCCGAACCGCTTGGTCTCCTGGGGCCCGGAAGACTGAG
>JAZKFE010000410.1:0-2317 GCA_040386595.1 Planctomycetota bacterium
GACAACCTCTCCACCAAATTGGTCGATAAAAAGCGCGATCACTGGGCCTTCAAACCGGTAGTTCGTCCCCCCGTGCCGGCGGTTCAAGATGCGGCTTGGGTACGCAATCCGATTGATGCGTTTGTCCTCGCCAAACTGGAAGCCAAAAAATGGCATCCGAATCCCCCCGCGGGGGCTCCCCAGCTGATGCGGCGGATGTATCTGGACGTCATTGGCTTGCCCCCCAATCTTGAAGAACAAGCTCTGCTCGCGAACAAAGAAAGTCCCGATTCCGCTGAGAAATTCGATCAACTCGCCGACCAATTGCTGTCCCAGCCCGAGTATGGTGAGCGCTGGGGGCGGCACTGGCTGGATCTCGTGCGGTATGCCGAAACCAACGGGTACGAACGCGATAGCACCAAGCCGAATGTCTGGCGTTATCGAGATTATGTCATTCAGTCATTAAATCAAGACAAGCCCTACGACCGCTTCATTCTCGAACAGCTCGCGGGGGACGAATTACCCGATGCCTCCACCGAAACCATCCTGGCCACCGGCTACTATCGCCTGGGCCCGTGGGACGATGAGCCGGCCGATCCGAAAGAAGATCGCTACGAGCAACTGGAAGACATGGTCAACACCACGTCGCAAACCTTTCTGGGAATGACGTTGGCCTGTGCCCGCTGCCACAACCACAAGTTCGAACCTTACAGTACGCTCGACTATTACCGCATGGCGGCGATTTTCAACACGCTGCAACGCCCCCAAGCCGGACGAGAAGATCTAGGAGCCCCCGCCGGTAATCGCGATCAGCTGGCCCGCGAGGCCGCTCGTGACCATGCCATTCGCGAGAAACAACGCACGATCGACGAGAAGCGTCACACGTTTAAGCTCTCCTACTTGGCAGCCTATCCCGGAAAGCTGCCCGCTGAAGCGATCATCGCATTTCGGGCCGATCCCGCCAAATGGGACGAGGCGCAAAAGAAACTCGTCGCGCAGCACCAGGCGGCTTTAGACCAGGAATTGGCGGCGGCCCTGCCGGAGGCGACGCGTGGTGAAATTGCCGAAATCGAACGGCAACAACAGGAACTGCGGGTGGCGACTCCCGACTTGCCCCGGGGCTATTTCTTTACGGAAACGCAACCCACTCCCCAGGTGACCCATGTCTTACTCCGCGGCAAAGCGACCGCCCCCGGAACCATTGCCGAACCCGGGCTCCCACAAGTCCTGGTCGCCAAACAGCCAGTCTTTCCGACGAATACTGTCGCGACATCACAACGCCGCTTGACGCTCGCCCGCTGGATCGCCAGCCCCGAGAATACCTTGACGGCACGGGTGATGGTCAACCGCGTCTGGCAGTTTCACTTTGGTGAAGGTCTCGTTCGCACGCCGAGTGATTTCGGTGTGATGGGCTATTCTCCCACACATCCCGAATTGCTCGATTGGCTGGCCGACTGGTTCGTGAATGAAGGGGGCTGGTCCCTGAAAAAGCTGCACCGGTTGATCCTCACCAGCAATGCATACCGGATGAGCAAAGCCTGGAACGCCGAATATGGCGAGAAAGATCCCACCAACGAGCAGCTGTGGCGGATGCCGTACCGACGGCTGGATGTCGAGCCCCTCTGTGATGCCATGTTGGTGGCGACGGGGCAGCTCAATCGCCAGATGGGTGGCCCCAGCATGTATCCCTTCGTGCCCCGCCAAGCCTTGGAAGGACATAGCGATCCCACGGCAGTCTGGAAACCGTTTGATGAGCGTGACGCTTCACGGCGGACCGTCTATTCCTTCATCAAACGATCGATGGTCGTCCCCCTGCTGGAAGTTCTGGACTTGTGCGATGCCACCCGCTCAGCAGCACAACGCAATGTGACCAGTGTGGCTCCGCAAGCCCTGGCCATGCTGAATGGAAACTTTGTAAATCGCCAGTCAGAACACCTGGCAGTCCGACTGGAACGAGAGGCGGGAACCGACCGCAAAGCGCAAATTCGATTGGCCTGGCGCTTAACCCTCTGTCGTGAGGCGTCGGAACGTGAACTGTCGGCAATGCTGCAATTTCTGGAAACGCCCCGCTCGCCCGCACTCAGCGAACATCAGGTGTTGGTGCAAATGTGCCGGGCGCTGTTCAATTTGAATGAGTTTGCTTACGCCGATTGACTCCGTCGCCTGACTCGGTGAGTCAGGTACTTTTAGTCAAATTCAAAAACACATCCGGCCTAGCGCTATTTTTACAGAATGCTTTCATGGAGAACATTGTCTGGTCTTCAGTTAGCGGCCGTCGCAAACCTCTGTTCCCCGAAGGGGATACACAACATAGCCCAGGGTCGCCGAGTACTCGCGG
>JAZKFE010000411.1:0-12665 GCA_040386595.1 Planctomycetota bacterium
GGGTAGCCCAGATTCTCGAATCTGGGTGAGCGCAGCGAACAAGAGGTTGCAGCTCCTTAAGCCTCACGCTCCCCTTCGTCGTAGGCGAGCATCCAGCGTCAGCTGGATGAATGGTTGTTAAACGCTGTCAGCAACCATTCATCTTACTCGTGCGTTGGGCAAAATCTGCTCGCCGCACTCTGAGTATCACCTCAAATACATATCGAGTCGCTAACAACCGATCCGGCTCACGCCGGACGCTCGCCTACAAAGAAATTGCCCCCAGAATCAGCTTCTTCACAGCCCAGCGCCCCGCGCTGGTGAACCTGTGATAAACTAGATGTGTCTCTGGACGGCAGGTGAGAACGGTTGTTCTCACCAAGTGACGGGCTATTCGGCACGTCTTACAGAGAACGAGATCTCACGATGAACACGACTCAACTACGAAAACTCGGTGTCCCCGACGCCTGCATTACGCCGGCGATTCAAGCCATTCAATTGATCGCCCGGGCCGGGAGAATGAAGGGAACCGGACTGCGCGAGCAGATTCGCGTGATCGTCGAACAGCCCGAACTGCATACCGGTGATGCCGACTTTGGTGCGTTTGCTCAAAGCCTGATCGCCGATCGTGCGTTCATCGTGCATGATCCCATTAGCTACCAGACCTGGGGCACCGATATCGACGCGGGGGCACACGCGCAAATGCGCCAAGCTTGCACCGTGCCGGTTGCCGTCGGTGCGGCATTGATGCCCGACGCCCATATCGGATACGGACTGCCGATTGGCGGGGTGTTGGCGTGTGATAACGCCGTGATCCCGTACGCCGTGGGCGTGGATATCGCCTGCCGTATGAAACTGTCGATCCTCGATCTGCCCCCGGAATCGCTAACCACCAAGTCGCTGCAATACGAACAGGCCCTGGAAAAAGGAACCCGATTCGGTGTGGGTTCGACTCACCAAAAACCTCAAGACCATGCGGTCATGGATGAGGATTGGACCGTCACCAAAGTCACGCGTGAGTATCGCGATAAGGCGTGGAAACAACTGGGTACGTCGGGGTCGGGAAACCACTTCGTCGAATTCGGCCTGTTGACGCTCCCCCAGCGCGATGAAGAACTCGGACTGGATGCGGGAGAATACGTGTCGCTGCTGAGCCATAGCGGAAGCCGTGGAACGGGAGCGGCAGTGTGTAGCGTGTACTCCAGTTTGGCACAGTCGCGTTTGGCGTCGCGCTATTCCGACCTCGGCCGCTTAGGTTGGCTGGGTCTGGATACGGAAGCGGGTCAGGAATACTGGGCCGCCATGAATTTGATGGGAGAATATGCCGCCGCGAATCACGCTGTGATTCATCGGTTGGTGTCGAAACTGCTGGGAGCCAAAGTCCTGGCGGGAGTCGAAAACCATCATAATTTTGCCTGGAAAGAAGTGCATAACGGCCGTGAGGTCATCGTGCACCGCAAGGGAGCCACGCCGGCCGGTCAAGGAGTCCTGGGAGTGATCCCCGGATCGATGGCCACCCCGGCGTTTGTGGTTCGAGGTAAGGGAAATCTCGCCAGCCTGTTGTCTGCGGCCCATGGGGCCGGACGCCGTATGTCGCGTACGAAAGCCCGCGATACGTACAACTGGAAGTCGGTGAAAAACGATCTCGCGCAGAAGGGAATTAAGGTCCTGTCAGCGGGGTCGGACGAAGTTCCTTACGTCTACAAAGACATCTGGGAGGTCATGCAGGCCCAGACCGACCTGGTCGACACGATTGCCCGGTTTGATCCCAAAATCGTGAAGATGTCCGATGACGGACAGGCGGAAGATTAGTCTTGTGCCACAGCGGGACATGAGGATGCGCCGGGCCGATCATTCTGCAGGATGGTCGGCCCGGTAGCGTACTCGTTCGGAGTTTTACTAGATCCGCCGAAAGAAGAGGGCGCGGAGGAAACAGAAATCTCTGTGCCTCAAATTTCAACATTCCTACAGTCACAATAGTATGACGATTGAGCAAGAACATTCGAATGGCCGAACCGAATTTCACGTCAACGGCATTGCATCTTGGGATGGATTCGAGCGGATTTGTCGCTTTTTCTCGGAACACCTTAACGCCGAGTTCTTGTCCAAGAATGATGGACCTGACGCAAGGGTCTGGAAAATGAAATTGGACAATGAGATTCTGGTCGTTGTTCATGATGACATGGTCGGTAATTTCTTTTTTGCCGAACGGCAGGAAGGAAACTCTGTCGCAGTCAAGATTGCCCACGAGTTGTCTGAGAGAATTCGATTAGCGAACGAATAACTCCGCTGACTTCAGCCTTCGGCGGCGAGAGTCTGCTGACGAAATACTGAGTTCCACCCCAGAATTCATCGCTTCGTTGTCTGGCGAGGCAACAAAGCGACGAGGGGCTTATTTGAGAACTTCTTAGCCACAAAACATATACATTCGCACCCAAAACAGACGCTGCAGTATCGACTTCTCGCCCAACTCGCTACGATAGCGGTTTTGAGTCTGTCGGAGTTTCGCGCGATGTCGGTGCCCAAAGTAGCCATTGTTGGCCGTCCTAACGTCGGTAAAAGTTCTCTGCTCAACTGGTTGACTCGACGCCGAATCTCGGTCGTCGATCCCGCTGCTGGCGTGACTCGTGATCGCGTCACGTTCCTCATGCATGAGCAAGAGCGTTACTTTGAACTGGTCGATACCGGCGGTATCGGCATCGTTGACTCAGACGATCTCTCGGAAGACATCGAACGTCAGATCCAAAAAGGGATCGACGATGCGACCGCGATCCTATTCGTCGTCGATGGCAAGACCGGCGTCGTCCCATTGGACATCATGGTGTCCGAACGTCTCCGCGGCATCAAAAAGCCGATGCTGATCGTCGTCAATAAATGCGACTCGCCCAAGCAAGATCTCGAAATTGCCGAGTTCTACCGGTTGGGCAAGGCGGAAATCGTTTGCACCAGCGTGCTGGGCGAACGGAACCGTGACGACCTAATCAACGGGATCCTCGATATTTTGCCCCCCCCCAACCGCAGCGAATCTGCGGACGGTGGTCAACAGGCCGAAACACCCGAACTGAAACTGGCGATCGTCGGACGCCGAAACGTCGGCAAGAGCACCTTTATCAACGCCCTGGCCCAAACCGAGCGGATGATTGTCAGCGAAATTGCCGGCACCACCCGTGACAGCGTGGACGTCCGCTTTGAACTCGACGGCAAGTCCTTCATGGCGATCGACACCCCCGGTGTCCGCAAAAAGAAGAGTCTCGCCAGTAACGTCGAATTCTACGGCCTGGTTCGGGCTCAGCGCAGTATTCGCCGGGCGAATGTCGTCCTGATGTTCTTCGATGCCACGCAGCCGATTTCACGTGTCGACAAGAAGCTGGTCCATTACATCGCCGAAAACTACAAGCCCTGTATTTTCGTGGTGAATAAGTGGGACTTGGCTCAGGCCAAGGGCATGACGACACACAAGTGGTCGGAATACGCCATGAAGACATTCGCCTTCATGCGCCACGTCCCGATTGCGTTCATTACGGCGAAAGAAGACCGTAACACCAAGCAGTTGATCAACCTGTCGCAGTCGATCTGCAAGCAGGCTCGGGTTCGCGTCACGACGGGTCAATTGAACCAAGTGCTGCGAGCGGCCATTTTGCGGAACCAACCGTCGACGAAGATCGGCAAACGCCTCAAAATCTTCTACGGTACGCAAGTCGCCACCGAGCCGCCTACGATTGTGCTCAAGTGCAACTTGCCCGAGCAATTGGACCGCACCTGGATTCGCTACTTACTCGGCATCCTGCGTGAACAGTTGCCGTTCCAAGAAGTCCCCATCAAGTTGCACATCCGCGGCCGAACACAGGGCACGGCCCACTCTCTGGGCGTCGACGAAGTGAAGGATGTCGATCAGATTTATTCTGACGACGAACGCGTCGAAGCGGGTGAAGATGAACTCGACGTGGTAGCCAATGACTTCGACGAATTCGTCGACGGCTGAGTCAATTCAGCGGCTCACCCAGGTTCGCGAACCTGGGTGAGTTCTCTATGTAACCTTGGGTAATTCTGGTACAGGCCTCGTGCCACTGCTTTGCGACCGTACTCGGTCGTTAAGCAGTGCCCGGACGGCAGGGAAGCACTGCTTAGCAACTGAGTACAGTTGCGAAACAGTGGCACGACTGAATATGGCCCAGAGTCGTTGATCACTCCGGAAACGAAAAGTGCTCACGGTAGCGGGATGAGATCCGTGTTGAGTTTCAACACGAATTTCAGCCAACTACTGCGAGCACATTGTCTTTGTGGACCGAACGCTGGCGATCACTAAATCGCGTTGACTTCAGTCACGATCGATTCGTGCGGTTCATCTCGGAATCGATAGCCGACTCCGCGGACCGTTTCGACCAGAACCGCACGCGGCCCCAGCTTCTGACGGAGCGAGCGAACGTGGACGTCAATTGTCCGTTCGAAGGCATTCGCGTCTTCGCCGCGTGAGGCGTCCATCAATTCGTTGCGGTTGAACGTACGGCCCGGTTGCCGCAACAAGGTCCACAGCAACTTGAATTCGGTGGGCGTCAGAGGCAGTTCGCTCTCTTCGGCGATCGCCCGGTGATGCAAACGATCCAGGGTGATTCCCTGCCGGCTGACCACATCGACCGACTGCTCCTTGAGATGCGGACGACGCAGCAAAGCCTTGACCCGCTGTACCAGCGGTTTCATTTTGAAAGGCTTCGTAACGTAGTCATCAGCTCCCATATTGAAGCCCACGACCTCGTCAATTTCTTCGCTGCGGGCCGTCAACATCAGCACGGGAATCTCACGCGTACGGGGATCACCCCGCAACTGGCGACAGACTTCCAGGCCCTCAATCAACGGCAACATCAGATCCAGAAGGATGAGGTCCGGGAGTAAGCTTTGGGCTCTCCGTAGACCATCTTGCCCATCGTAGGCACACGTGACTTCAAATCCTTCTTTACGTAAGGCATAGCTCAAAGGGTCGCTAATGCTACGTTCGTCATCGATTAACAGAATTTGCTGATTAGACATACGCTCTGCAATCCTGGGACAAGGTCACACCGATCACCATCGCTCGGTGCATCAACACCAGGCGTCCCTTCCCGCGCATTGTTAAGAGTAATATGCCAACCCCGCGCGCAGAGGGGAACTCCATACCGGTTAAGATTTGATGAAGGGGCGAAGTAGTCGTTTTGCAACAGAGTTTATTCGCTCTCAGCGCGGCGAAAACACCACACTGTCTTTCTGGCCACACAAACATCATTCTACCAGCGCAGCCAGTCGGCGTAACACCAATCCAAGACAGGCCTTTAATGCGAGAGGTGACCTGACCGCGAAACACGATCAGAACGCATCTATCATGCTAAAAAAAGCGCTCTCTGAACGGCCCCTGCCAATCGGCATAGACTTTGACTTATTCGAGAGAATCTGACCGCGCGATCCGCTTATGTTCGTCATAAATCGCTTCCATCTCGGTCAACGAGGTGTCCCGCATCTTCCGCCCTTGAGACTTCAGCTGGCCTTCGATCGCCTGAAAGCGACGGGCGAATTTTTGATTACTACGCCGCAAAGCGTCCTCGGGATTAATGCCCCAGCGACGGGCTAAATTCGCCACCACAAACAACACATCACCCAGCTCGTCCTCCATCCGGTCCAAGCGGGCAGGATCGACGGGAGTCGGGTTTGGCGGCTGAGCGGCCAACGCCTCGATCTCATTTCGCGAGGTGGGCGGGGCACCGTTGGGAAACATCTCTACGGCCAATTCCGCGACTTCTTCGTGCAACTTAGCCCACAAGATTTCGCGTTGCGGCCACTCGAAACCGACCTTAGACGCCTTCGACTGCAATCGCACTGCACGGGCTAAAGCGGGCAGGGCGAGCGGCACTCCATCCAAGGCCGATTCGCGGTGTTTCTCTTGCTGCTTCACTTGCTCCCAGTTGCGGAGAACGTCATCGGCCGTGTGCGCCTGACCTTCGCCAAACACATGCGGATGCCGGCGGATCAATTTCTCGGTGATGCCGTTCACAACGGGAATCAGATCAAAGCGACCTTCGTCCGCCGCGATCTGAGCATACAGCACGACCTGCAACAGCAAGTCGCCGAGCTCTTCCGCGATCCCGACATTGTCGTCGGCATCAATGGCTTCAAAAACTTCGAACGTCTCTTCGAGAGTGAAGGGTTCAATAGTCTTCAGAGTTTGTTCGCGATCCCAGGGGCACCCGTCCGGAGCTCGCAACCGAGCAACGACGGCCACCAGCTTCCCAAAAGCATCTTTGACTTGTTCTGCATCAGGCGGCGTGCCGGGAACGAGAGACATAAGAACCTGCAAAGTGGAGCCGGAAATCAAGAATCGCGAGCCCCGGTTGTAGCATAAATTTCCACGTCCGTGTAACCCAACCGAGGCTCCTGCGCAGCATAGTCGTTGTTCGCTCCGCGAACATAACGCAATCGAAGTAGCCGGCGTGAGTTAGCCATCACACCTCAATGCTTAATCCCACCTCGCTACTGCGAGCGCGTTCTGTTCGCGGAGCGAACAACGACTATGACGCTAATTCAACGCCAACGCGGGCCCTGTTTGCGAGAGCTTTAAGAACATTTCTGCCAGCCCCCGACAGCCGGTCCGGGCCTGCAATTCGGCTAACGTTCCTTCACTCACCAGGCGCCCCCGATGCAGCAGGCCAAAGCGGTCGCACAGGTTCTCGGCTTCATCCAAATGATGAGTGCTCAAGATCACGGCCTTCCCCTGATCACGCAGGTGAGCCATGAACTCATGCACGACCTGGCTACCGAGAACATCCAACCCCAAAGTCGGCTCATCGAGCAACATCACGGGGGGTGAATGAATCAGCGCACGGGCCAGATGCAGACGTTGCTTCTGCCCCGTACTGAGGGTCCCGCAACGCCGATCGAGAAGTTCTGTGATCCCGAGAATCTTGCTCAATCGCTCGACTTCGCGCGACGCGACATCAACCGGCACGCCATACAGATCGGCGAAGAACATCAGCATTTCCCGCACGGACAACCACTGATACACCCCCGCACTGGCAGAGACCAGCCCGACGCGTCGTTTGACTTCATCGGGAGCCGTCGTCGAACGATATCCTCCGATGATGGCCTCACCGGAGGTCGGTTCGAGCAACCCCAGCAACATACGAATCGTGGTCGTCTTCCCCGCACCATTCGGCCCTAACAGCCCGTAGACCTCACCGGCCCGCACGGCAAAGGAGACTCCATCGACAGCCTGCACGCGCCCCCCCTTGGGAAGCGGAAACTCTTTGGACAGTCCGTGAACTTCAATCATGGCTGGTTCCGTGCGGCAGATGGGTGTCAAAACGCGAAAGCATCCCCGACGGCAGACAGGAGTGGATGGGGGACGGCATTCATACTAGCCCGAAACACCAGCGAGTGCATCCCCACGATTTCTGAGGCGATGCACTCGCTGACACATTTTGACGATCGCCATTTGACGCATTTCGGCCCGGAGGGCCCGTCGTCAGTAGCCAGAGGTACCACGGCGTGTTGATTTATGTGAAGCTGGGGGGCTGGCGCTAAATTCCCTCCACCAGGAGCAAGCCGATGGGATGGGCCGCAGCCCCAAACGATTGCCGTTAACCCCTGACTGACAATCTGAACTTCGTTCATCTCTCGCGACCGCTGCACCAGCACGATCGCGGGGGGAAAGGGGGAGAGGCGATCGAAAACCTGGACGATTGATAAATCAACACGCAGGTAAGCCTCTGGCTACTGACGGCGGGCCCTCCGGGCCGAAATGCAATTCAAATAATGCATCATCTCGAGAATCTGGACAACGGCACTCGTTTGCATTTCGAGTTTGTATCTCGATTACGTTGACGTCTTTGCCCCTAACCTTGAGGCGGGATACAGCGCCAGAATGTGCGCCAGTTCTTCTGGTTTCAGCGGTTTCACGAGGTGGGCGTCGAATCCCGCCTCTTTGACTGCTTTGCGATCTTCGGCCTGGCCGTACCCGGTCAGGGCGATCAGTCGCATCTCATGACCACGGGCCTCATCCCGAATGCGGCGGGCGATTTGATATCCGTCGAGTCCCGGTAGGCCGATGTCGATCAGCGCAATGTCTGGGCGTTGATGCAGAATCAGCTCCAGACCCTGCTGCCCTTCTTCGGCCACAGCAACTTGATAGCCATCCAGCCGTAAGATCGCCTCGAGCATCGTGCGACTGTCCACGTTGTCTTCCACAATCACGATCCGAGTGTCGGCGGCACGTAAGGGGCCGGGTGGCGGCGGATCGCGTGGTTCGGGTAACTTGGTCGATAGGGGAAGACGGACGACAAATTCACTTCCCTGATTCAATCCCGCGCTATATGCCGTCACGTGCCCACCGTGCAGATGCACCAAGGTCCGGACCAGGGTCAGGCCGACTCCCATGCCGCCTGATGCTCGATCCAGCGTGTTTTCTGCCTGGACGAATAATTCGAAGATTGAGTCCAGCATTTTCTTTTCAATGCCTTGCCCGGAATCACGGACCCGCAAGACGACCTCGCCATCTTCCTTCTTCAGACTCAGCCAGATCTTGCCTCCGGTATGGGTGTACTTGGCGGCATTATTCAGCAGATTTTCCAAGACTTGCAGCAAGCGAGACGCATCACCTTCGACGCATAGGGGGCCGTGCGCCACCTCGATCGTCAGTTGATGACCGTGGGCATCAATAATCGGCCGCACGGCCTGTACCGCGTCGCTGACCAACGTACAAATATCGAGCACCTCGCGCCGCATTTCGATCTTGCCCTGGGTCACGCGAGACACATCGAGCAAATCGTCCAGCAGCCGAGCCATCTGCAGCGCTTGACGTTGAATGACGCCTGTGGCTTCACCCAATTCGGGGGGGACATTGTTGACCAGATTGAACACATAGGTGGCGTTCAAAATGGCGCCCAGCGGATTGCGGAGCTCATGCGACAGCATGGCCAGCAACTGGTCGCGGCGTTTGACGGCTTCGTTGGCTTTTTCCTCCGCTCGTTTCCGGTCGGTAATATCTTTGGACATGCTGACCAGGGCATTCGGATTCCCAATATTGTCAGTCAGCAACGACAACGTCAGCAGTACGGGATGCGTCTCGCCACTGCGGGTAAGAGACGTGGTTTCGATGTTGCGGACCCCACCCTTTTCACGACACCTCTGCCGCAGTTCTCTCGCTCGCGGCAGTTCGTCAGGCGGGACGATCACGTCAATTTGTTTATTGATGATGTCATTGTGGGGCCACCCGTAGACGCGTTCAGCCTCGGCATTCAGATTGATGATTTTCCCCTGCATGTCCTCAATGACAATGGGATCGGCCCCGTCCTGAAAGACCTTGGACATCAACCGCAGCTCGCGTTCTGCGTGCGCGAGTGCGGAAATATCGATCAGCGTCAGTACCACCCCATCGACTCGCCCCTTGGAGCGGTAGGGGAAAACTCGCAGGAAGAACACGTTTCCTTGGCGATCCAGGACCTCGGCCTCAAGACGAGTTTCTGTCTCCAGCACATGAGTGACGTCATCCAGCAATGTGGGACGGTCAATGCCATGTGCAAAACTATCAATCCTGCGCCCCACATCCTGCGACAGCAGATGAAACGTCTGGGCGATCCGCGGTGTGAATTTTCGAATGCAGAGATCGCGGTCCAGAAAGATTACTCCGACATCCGTGCTATACAGCAAGTTGTCGATGTCCGCAGTCAACTCGGTCAGCTCGCCGATCTTTTTCTGATACTCGGCGTTGACTGTGTATAGCTCCTCGTTGACGCTGTGCAATTCTTCGTTGGTACTTTGAAGCTCCTCGTTCGAAGCCACGAGCTCTTCATTCGTGGCCTGCAGTTCCTCGTTGCTCGTTTCGAGTTCTTCGATCGTGGCCTGCAAATTTTCCTTGGTATACCGCAGATCCAACTCCAGGGCCTGCAGCCGCTCATGCGACGCCTGTCCCAGATCTAACTCTGAAACATCCAGATGGTCTTGAGACTTTGGTAGCTCGAACGATTCGAACGAGACCAGCAAATAGTCCGTATCCGAGTAGCTGTCGAGCAACGGTTTGACGGTGAGCTTGAGAGTTTTTTCCACCCCTTCCACCCGCGCCCGGACGCCTTTGAAGGTCACCGAAGTTTGCTTGGCGACCGCTTGTTGAAGAGCTGTCGACAACGCGAGCCGTAGCTCGGGATCAACGAGCTCCAGAACGTCGGTCGTGAGTCGGCCATCGCGGAATTGCAGGAATTTAGAGCCGCCGCTAAATGACTGGACCAGCTCGCGGCGTTCGTTGATCAACAGACTCGGAGGGGCATGATCGGCGAGTAATGAATCGTAGGCACGCATCAGAGTGGCATCGGGTGCCGATCTAATTTGCGGACGCAGCACCAGTCCCCCCGGCGGGCGATGTTGTGGGTAGCTTAAAGCGATGGGCAGCCGGACATCTGCCGGGAAACGTCGATCCCGGCGCTTGCGGTAGACCTTCCAATGCTCATCCACTACCTCGAACTCATCGGCGAGTTCTCCCGGACTTTCACTTGGCCCCAGCATCATGAACCCGCCGGTTTTTAAGCCGAAGTGGAACAATGACAAAGCCTTCTTCTGCGCGAGCTGCTCGAAGTAAATCAACAGATTGCGGCAGGTAATCAGATCGAGCTTGGTGAAGGGAGCATCTTTGATAATGTTGTGTGGGGCAAACACAATCATCTGCCGCAGATCGGGCGAGACATGGTAGCCAGCCCCATCGCGCTTGAAGTACCGCTCCAGACGTTCCGGGCTCACCTCCGACAGGCTGGCTTCGCTATAGACTCCAGTGCTGGCCGTTTCCAGCGATGTGGGATGGACATCCGTGGCGAAGATTTTCACCTTCACGTTGTGGGCGTGTGAACGCTCCAATTGCTCATGGACCAGGATGGCCAGCGAGTAAGCCTCTTCCCCCGTGGCACAGGCCGCCACCCAGATCCGCAGCTCACCTTCATCGCGGATCCGCGTCACCAGTTGCGGCAGGACTTCGGTTTCCAGGCACTCGAAGGCTTCTGTATCGCGGAAGAACTTGGTCACCCCGATCAGCAAATCTTTATAGAGCAGATTTAACTCAGCGGGGTCTCGGCGTAGGCGTTCGACGTACCCATCCAAGTCAACGACTTGGCTCATCAGCAGGCGTCGTTGCACGCGGCGCGTGACCGTTGTCCGCTTGTAGTGCGAAAAATCGATGTTATGGTCGCGACGCAACAGGTTGAAGATGGCGTCCAGCCCGACCAGGCTGACTTTATCTGCCGCGATCATTTCGCTGAGTTCACCACTGGCATAAGCCATCAGCGCTGCCGGCATCTCGGACGGTGGCAGGACCACATCGACGATGCCCGTTTCCAGAGCGCTCTTGGGCATGCCGTCGAACTTCGAAGACTCTTCGCTTTGGGCGAGAACCAAACCACCCGCAGTATGGATATCGCAGATTCCGCGTGAGCCATCACTACCCGTTCCGGACAACACGATCCCTACGGACCGGGCACCGATATCTTGCGCCAACGAGCGAAAAAAGATGTCAATCGGCAGCGTAACGCCTTGGTCGGGATC
The DNA here is from genome assembly GCA_040386595.1 of Planctomycetota bacterium. Taxonomy (GTDB): domain Bacteria; phylum Planctomycetota; class Planctomycetia; order Planctomycetales; family Planctomycetaceae; genus JAKFVC01. The sequence goes on from JAZKFE010000411.1 coordinate 11,524, forward strand.
TTTGTCGCTCAAGAGCAGTTTGCCGCCGGAAATGATCATTTCCTTCTTGGGCGGGATCAAATAGATGGCGTTCGGCACGACCGGCATGCCATCCGTGACTCGATGAATCGGCAGCTGAGTATGCCGAGCGAGCAACTCATCCATGACGCTTTTGAAGTCGGGTGAGAGATGCTGGATCACCACGAACGCCATTCCCGTATCATCCGGGATGTTCGCAAAGAATGTCTCCAGTGCCTCGAGGCCTCCCGCGGAGGCACCGACCCCGACGATGTGGAAATACCCATCACCCTCATTCTGCGCCGGCCGACTGCGGGCCTCGAGTTTCGCCTTACTGGAGCCGTCAACCTCTGGGGCGTCCATGGGGGGATCCGGTGGCAGGCGATTCGCGGGCTCGTTCGGGTGCAGTTCTTCCTGAAGCTGACTGTCGGTCTGGGGTTTTGATGATTGATGAGATCTGGCCATCATCTGGCTCCCTTCTGCAGGGGACATGGCGGGCAGATCGGACGCTGGGCGTTTCGTCTGTCGCGGTCCAGTTCAAGCCTCGCGTCGTCCGAGTCTTTTGGCGACGCCTCCTCATTTTGTTTCTTGTACCTGTCGGCCAAAAAGCATTTTATGTGCCATTGGGGATGAGGTGCCGGGCCAGTGCTTGACCATGTTCTTTTCGCGGTTGAAATAGTGTCCTATTTCAAATTGCAACATATTGAAAAATAAATAGTTGCGGCGGTCGGCAAGGTTTCAGTCGCAATTTTGCCGAAGTCCCGAGAGGATCGATTCGCAGTCATGACGGTGGTCGCGCAACGATCAGACGCGCGAGGGGAGCGCCGCCAAATAGCGAGGGGCATGAGGCGTTAGAAATGTGCGGGTCGAGAGGGGCTTGTCGACGATGCTGTTTAAGAGTGCGTCGAAGAAATTGAGGATGTTTCGCTCAACAGGGCTAAAACCTCAAGCTTCGATGCTCAATGCGCACAAAATGACCTTGCACGATTCTGGGCCATCTCCAGTCGTGCCACTGTTTTGCGACTGTACTCAGTCGTTAAGCAGTGCGGTCGAGATGCGTCTGTCACAGAGTGGGTACAAGGTGACTACCGGCACTGCTTAACGACCGAGTACGGTCGTGAAACAGTGGCACGCAATCCGAATTC
>JAZKFE010000412.1:0-5754 GCA_040386595.1 Planctomycetota bacterium
ACGACCGCAATCAGATGCCGGTATTGTTCACGCGTCTCTTCGCTGGCGATCAGCGAATGGTGTTTGAGCCCGTTCTCCAGTTCGTTCAGGATCATGAACGGATTGAGGCTCGTCGCCGACGTATTGCTCACCAGGGCATTGGAAATCTTGTCCTGCACATAACGCGGCGAGATTCCTCGTAGCCCTTCGGACTTGGCCTCGTTCCGCAGTTGCTCGATGTTGTCGAGCGTGAAGCCGGGCAGCGTTTTGCCGTTGTACAGCTTCAGTTTCTGCAGCAAGGTCAGACCGGCATGCTTCGGTTCTTCGAGCCGGGTCAAGACCGCCCACATGGCCGCGATTTCAATCGTATGCGGGGCGATATGTTTGCCACGCACGCGGCGGGTGTTGTAGTCCTTTTCGTAGATCCCGATCTCGTCACCTAGTCGCGTGACGTAGGGGACGTCGATCTTGACCGTACGATCGCGCAACGCCTCCATGAACTCGTTCGATTGCAGTTTGCGATACTCCGGTTCATTCGTATGGCCGATGATGACCGTATCGATGTCGGTTTGAGCAAACTTTTTCGGCTTGATCTTATGTTCCTGAGACGCCCCTAAGAGATCGTACAGGAAGGCCACGTCCAGCTTCAGGACTTCGATGAATTCGATCATCCCGCGATTGGCGACGTTAAATTCGCCATCGAAGTTGAAGGCCCGCGGATCACTGTCGCTGCCGTATTCGGCGATCTTGCGATAGTTGATGTCACCGGTTAGTTCGGTCGAATCTTGGTTCTTTTCGTCTTTCGGCTGGAACGTGCCGATTCCCAGGCGATCCTGTTCGGACAGAATCAGCCGCTTCACCACAATGTCCTTGACGACCTTGGTCCAGTCCCCGTCCGCTTTCTGCAGCCGCTCGTTGTACATGAAGCGGCACAACGGGCAGAGGTCGCCATTGATCTCGACATGGTACGGATCGGGCCGATCAGCCTGACCTTCGTTCAAGAATTTCAGGATCGTTTCACGATCCCCCACTGGAACCAGATGCAATGGTTCTTCGCGCATCGGGCACCACGTGATCGTGTTGTCCTCGTTCCGCCAGCCATAGGAATAAATGGCGCCGGCGTCGGTCTGGCTATAGCGTTCCAATCCTCGTTTCAACAAACGTGCGATGGTGCTTTTGGACGAACCGACTGGTCCGTGCAGGAGCAGCACGCGGCGTTCGCTGCCGTACTTCAACGCGGCACTTTTGAAAACGTTGACCAATTCCATCAAGGCCTTGGTCAGTCCAAAAATGGCATCGCGGCCATCCGCTTCCGGATCATCGAAGAAGCGGTAGCGGGTGAGACTTTCCTTGCTGGAATCGACGGGATACGTCCCGTAGGACGTGACCATGTCAAACAACCGTTCGTAGGACGACCGGGTGACCCGGGGTGTCTCGCGGACGATTTCGAGGTATTCTTCGAACGTACCTTCCCAATGTTCCTGACGGAAGACATCGGGACGATGCTGCTGTGAGATCTGATCCAGTATTGAGCTGCCTGTACCCATGGGACACCTCCTGTAAGACTCGGCGTGGCAGGTCTTGCGAATCTCGGGGAGGCACTCGCCACCCTCGGGGCAAAACGGCCCTGAAGCCAAAATAAACCGGGTCTCTCCATCGCCGCCATACGCGATCACGCCCAGAGGGGCTTATTCGGAGCGCACCAGCCTGTAATGTGTGCCGCCCGCAAACAAGTCCACGGTGGAGATGAATCGACCCTCCGTGGTCAGACACCGGCTTGTGAAACAGCGGGATTGTTCACCGGCTGGAGAGATCGATTCGAGCACGAGGCCACGTCCTAGTGACGGGCTGAATCAACGCTCACCGTCGGGCGAGATGTCTCTCCATCTATATGGTAGAGGCTTCTCTCTCAATGACCATCTCATGGAGATGATCGGCTTTGTTAGAGCATGTTGTATTATCATCTCTTATTGATTCAAGTAAAGAGGGGTTTGTTTTCCACGCCTCCCGGATGCCCCGTTCTCTCTCCGATTCCCGCGATCAGACGTCTCATTGGGGGGGATGAAAGGGTTGCCGCGACAGACAAAATCGACGAAATGCGAATGGTGTGAACTAGACAGTCGAGGAGATTTGAGAACAGCTTTGTGAAGGCGAGCTCAAACCGCCCGTGAGGTTCGTCCGCAAGATGCCAGCTCCCGATCTACGAGAGGCGGTCCCTTAGGCCAGGCTGTGCCTGACGCCTGGTTATTTTGCCAAATGACATCGCCAAGTCGCATCGTCAGGCGCAGCCTGACCTACGGGGATTCAGCCGCTGGCGTCCCGGCAAAAGCCAGCATATTATACGCAGACAAAATCACCTCTTTGTTCTCCAGGATGCTCAAGATGCTTCAACGTCGCGATTTTCTTCAAGTCTCCCTGGCCGCCAGTGTGGTTGCGGTACTGCCGAACTTGGGGTTTGGACAGGAAAAGCCGAAAAAGATCAAAATGCTGATGGTGACTCAAAGTCTCACCTACGTGCACGATTCGGTGAAGCGTCCGGAAAATCAGTTGTCGCCGGCGGAAATTGCCGTCACGCAACTGGCGCAGCAAAGTGGCCTGTTCGAAGTGCACTGCACGCAGGACGCGGCCGCCGACTTCACCAAAGAGAATCTGCAGAACTACGATCTGGTTTTCTTCTACACCACTGGCAAACTGCCCATTAAAGATGCCGATCTGGATTACTTCTTTAAAGAATGGCTGCCGACCAAGGGGCACGGAGTGATCGGGGCACATTCGGCGACCGACACCTACGGCGACTATCAGCCCTATTGGGACATGATTGGCGGTACCTTCGACGGCCACCCGTGGGGTTCGGGCAATACGGTGACCATCACCGTCCATGAACCGCAGCATCCCGCCGTCAAGATGTGGGGCAACGAGTTCCAAATCAAGGATGAGATTTACCAATACAAGCATTGGCAGCCGGAAAAAGTGCGGGTGCTGATGAGCCTCAACATGGAGAAGTGCAACCCCAAGGGGGACCGGCACGTTCCCGTTTCCTGGGTGAAGCAGTACGGCGAGGGCAAGGTGTTCTACACGAACCTGGGGCACAATCCGGAGACGTGGGCGAACAAAACGTTCGTCAAACATCTGGAAGGGGGCATCCGCTGGGTTCTGGGTTTGGAATCGGGTGAGGTCGCCCCCAATCCCGAATTGTCCAAAGCGGAAGAAGCTAAGGTGAAAGCCTTGCAAAGCAAGTAGCAAAATCGCCCCCCGGAGATCGTTGCCATCGTCCTTGTTCACTTTGTGAACTGAACGCATTTGTAGTGGCGATCCGGGGGCTATATTCTACGTCAATACGACGTTTGCACCGCGAGTCGGGCAAATGAAGACGTTTAGTTCACGGAACGAACAACGACGATAAGACCACTCTTTCTAAAGGATGTCATGATGTCGCGTCCCCTACAGTCGGCGGCCGAGTTGTCGCGAACGCCGCACAAATCGCGTCGAGCCACGGTTTCCACGGGAATCGTGGGCGGACTGGTGTTGCTTGGCGGGCTGACTTGGACTTTGCTGGGTTGGCAGGCCGCTCCGACCAAAGCGCCGGAAACGCTGTTGCCTGCCAAACCGGTGGCCCTCTATGTGTGGGATGGTTTTCAAGCTCACCAGAAAACGTGGGACGCGACCGCCGCTCAGAAATCGCTGGTCCAGTCGGGACTTCTGAAAACGGTGAACCGGTTGCTGGATTTCGTCGTTTCTGAATCGGGCGAAGAAGGGGCTGCGATTGGGCAGAAGTTGGTGAACCGGTTGTTCGAACGCGGATTTTCCGTCGCGATCACAGTTGAAACCGTCTCTAGCCAGCCAGCACCGCAAGTCACGGTGTTGCTCCATGGGTCGGCAGATTTGGAGCCCAAACTGGCGGAGTTGCTGAATGGGCCATTGCAAGCGGCTAAGGCCCAGCAGGAAACGATTGGCGGCCGCAAAGTGACGCGGATTGCCATTCCGAACGCGGCGGGCTACGAAATCGGCTGGTGGACTGAAGGGGGGCATCTGGTCATTGCGGGGGGCGTGCAAGGGATTGAAAGTGCCATCGCCGTGGCCAACGGCAAGGTCCCCAATCTGACGACCAATTCCGACGTAAAAAAACTGCGGACGTCGAAAGACTTTGACGTGGCGGCCGTGAGTCTGCTCGATATCAAGGCCCTTTTGGACCTGGTCAAGAATCTGGATGTTCCGCCCGTACCTGGTGCGAATAAAGAACCGGTCAAGATCGCCGAAGTGCTGCATGTCACGGGGCTCGACACGTTAGGGCTGCTGCAAGGTCGCTGGGGTTTCAAGGGCGAAGCGATCTGGGCCGAAACCTCGTTGCAGTCCCCTGCACCGCGGACGGGAATTATGGCGTTGTTTGATCAGCAACAGCTGACGCTGAAGGACTTGCCGCCGTTCCCCAAGGGCTGCGAATACTTTTCGGCCATTCAGTTTGACGTTTCGCGATTTACCGACGCCATGCTGACCTGGGGCAAGCTGGCTCATGAAGCCTTCGCATCTGATGATGTGCCCACCGTCGACGAGCTGCTGGAGAAATTCCAGGCGCAGACCGGCGTTGATCTGGTCACGGATTTACTCCATCCCCTGGGCGATACGTTCGCAGTATTTACCGATCCCGCCGCCAGTGGTTTGATTCCGGCCGGGGCGTTGCTGATCGACGTTGACGATGCCGCCAAGCTGACTGAGGCGTTGAACAAGCTGGAAGCTTTGGCCACGGAACATGCGGGGGAGAACGTCAAGATCCGCACGAAAGAGGTCAGTGGTCGTACTGTCCACATCATTCAGTTCCCCGCCCCCTTCGCTATGGTCAGTCCCACCTGGGTGGTGGATAAGGGGAGTCTGATTATCGGTTCTACGTCGCAGACTGTGGAAGCTCATTTGAAAAGGATCGACGGCAAGTTGCCGCAGTGGCAGGCCCCGGCCGAGATCACCGAGGCTCTCACCCAACTGCCGAAGAAATTTTCGTCTTTCAGCTACAACGATCCCCGTGCGGGAATCCGTTCGGTGTTGGGGCTGGCTCCGACGGGAATTTCGTTTGCCGAACTGGGAATGGCCGAATGGCGCAAGCAGCGTGAACGAAATGGACAGAAGGTCGATGAATCGGCCGAGTTCCCGATTTCTGGCGATGACATTCCGCCGGCGGAAGAAGTCACCGGTCCGTTGTTCCCCAATCTCGCCGTCGGTAACGTCGATGATGACGGCATCAATTGGTACACCCGTAACTCGTTGCCGGGGATTCCCATTCCGGGGACCGGTGGTGGCGGTGGAGTGGAGAGTGTCGGGGTGGTGGCTGTGCTCGTAGCCGTGTTGCTGCCCGCTGTGCAACAGGCCCGTGAAGCGGCCAGACGGGCTCAGTCGAAGAACAACCTGAAGCAGCTAGGTCTGGCGCTGCACAATTACTATGACACCTACCAACATCTTCCTGTTGGTACGGTTGAGAATCCCCAGCTGAAACCGGAAGAACGTCTCAGCTGGATTAGCAGTATCCTTCCTTATGTCGATCAGGCGAACATCTATAACAAAATTGACAGGAAAAAGGGCTGGAACGACGCCGTCAACCAACCGATCGTCAAGCTCTCGCTGCCCGTATTGCAAAACCCCTCGCAAGCCAATCCGCCACGTCTGGATGGTTTCGGTGTGACCAACTACGTGGGGATTGCCGGTCTCGGAAAGGACGCCGCAACATTGCCGCTGACGGACAAGCGGGTGGGGATGTTTGGCTATGACCGCAAGGTGAATTTCCGTGAG
>JAZKFE010000413.1:0-3521 GCA_040386595.1 Planctomycetota bacterium
CTCACCCTCCCAACGCTTTGAACGCCCGGCCCCAGAATCCGAGACTTCAATCCATTCGACATTGAAACATTGGTCATTCTTTCGTCATTTCCTCCCCTCCGCCTCCAGGACTGATCTAGGCACATTTTCCAATACCCGGTACATATCTCCGCATCACCCCTTAGAAAAATCCTCGCGAAATGACCGCCCTGTGTGGACGGTTCTCCGTATTCCCTCACCTCACTCACATCGCAGACCGTCATGGATGCCTGGCAACGCACCTTCGACCAGTTGCGCACCGTTTTTCGCGGCTTGTCAGTCGCGCAACGGGCCAGCCTGCTGGCCGTCTCATTGGTGATGTTGGCGGGGATCGGCTGGTTGGCCTTCACGGCCACTCAGGCTCAGGACGAGTTCCTTCTGGGAGGCAAGAATTTCTCTCCCGAGGAATTGTCGCGAACTCAAGCTGCACTGAAGACCGCCGGGTTAACTCAGGCCCGCGTTGTCGGTCAGAAGATTTCTGTCCCTGCAGCCGAAGCCGATCGCTACACCGCAGCCGCGTTGGCCCAGCAAACTTTGCCCGCTCAGTTCGCTGCCGATTTTGATCGCATGCAGGCCAAGGTCAACGTCTTCACCTCGACCGAACAACGCCGCGAACTCTTGGAAGAAGCTCGCAAGACGCGGCTGGCTCAGATCCTTCGCGCAATCCCTGAAATTGAAGACGCGGTCGTGGAATGGGATCGCCCCAAAGCCACGAACCTCTTCCGTCCGGCACCGCAACTGGCAGCTCATGTCAGCGTGAAGCCGCGCGGGGGCCGTGAACTATCTCTTGAACTGGTGCAGTCATTAAAGCAATTCGTCGCCGGAGCCCTGGCCGGAGCTCAGACCGATGACGTCACCGTCGTCGACATGAATACCAGCCGCGTCTACGGTCGTCGCTCGGCCCAGGCCGTGTTGAGCGAACGTTCCGACGGACTGACCAAACAACATACCGAAGAATATTCGACGCAGATCCGACAGGCACTGCGGTACATTCCCGAAGTCCTGGTTTCGGTGAATGTTGAACTGCTGCCCGAAAGCCCCGCATCAAACTCGCGAGAATCGTTTGTCGGGGCGGATTTCGTTCCGGTCACGCGTCGTCGCGATCGCCCCCGTTCGCGAGAATTCGCTCGTTCGAATCATTCGGCCACCACACGAATCGATCCCGTATCAACCACCCGGCTCCTACGAGATGTCGACCTGGAACAGTCTTCCGGGCGGGATTTCCCGGAAGCCAGCGAAGTCGATGAATTGCTGGAAACCGAAACCACCGGTTATCGCAAATCGGTCCAGGTGGCCGTGTCGATCCCGGAAGGCTACTACTCTGCAATTGCCCGTTCGCGTGGTTTTGCCCCCGGTGAATCGCTCGTCAAAGATAGCGCCTATCGCGCCGCCCTGGCCAACATCAAAGCTGAAACGCAACGTGATGTGCGTGACAAGTTGATTCGCTTACTACCTCGAGGCAGCGATCCCAGTGCGCTGTCAGTCACAACCTACACGCCGCTCGTTCCCGGAACAGAAGTACCGGAAACGGCTCCGACAGCGACCAGCGAACTCCCCCTGGACGCCTGGCTGGCTTACGGACAAGAACACTGGAAAATCGGCACCGGAGCCACCATCTGTGGTCTGTGTTTCCTCTGGCTCGTGTTCCGATCACGGCCCCGAACCCCCATCACCGCGACCAAGACCTTATCCACGACCACGTCGGCTGGAGAATCTGCCGACTTGGATTCAGAGGACCTGTTAAGTCCAAGCGAGACACTCCCCTTGCCGCCAGCCGCTGCGCCGCATACGGCCGTGCTCGACAAGTTGGCGGAGCTGGAACGCGGATCGCCGACACTTCCGTTGCCGCGGGAAAACTTGTTTGCATTCTTGGACGAACTGTCAGCCAACGCGGCCGCGGTGATGCTCGAAAGCGAACATCCCCAGACAATCGCGTTGGTGGCCACAGCCCTGGCTCCAGCCCATGCCGCGAACATCCTGCATTCATTACCCGAATCATTACGCTGGGACGTCACGCAGCGTCTAAGCCGAATCGGAACTGCAGCCCCCGATGTCCTGTGCGAAGTGGCCGCCAGCTTGAAATCCCGAATTCAAAAACAAACGGCAGCGAAACGCTCCAATTTCCATCGCGACAACAAGACCTCGCATTCTCCGAGTAGCTCGGTGTCGTCGTCGACAGAACCCGCTTCATGGCCGATCAAGTTCGATGATTTGCGGACTCTGGACATCAAGTCCCTGGCAACCGTTCTGGAATCGGCGGACCTGCGAGCGTGTGCGGTCGCATTGCTGGATCGTTCAGAAGCGTTCAAGCAGGGACTGCTCGGGAAAATGCCTAAAAATATCGCGTCACCAATTCGACAGCATCTGAAAAATCTCGGACCGGTTCGCCTGCTGGAGATCTCAGCGGCGCAAGAGGCCATTGCCGGAGTGGCCTGGAATCTCGCTCAAAACGGCATGATTGCACTCCCCCCGCACCTGGAACATGTGGCATGAAGATCTCACACCCAGGCGCCAAGGCGCAATACCTCAGGGCTCAATGGAACAAAACGTTCTGAATCTTGGCGCCTTCGCGCCTTTGCGAGAGATAACTTCTTCGTTGTTCTAGTTCCCCTGCAAGTGCTTCAAAACTGTTTTAACTCCATTCTGATCTCGACCAATTATGCCCGTCATCGATACCGGCCGAGTCCTGAAGGCAGATTCCCTCTCGCAACGAGGCCTGCCGATTTCCTTTCAATACACTGACATCGAGCAACGCTGCGATGCCCAACTGCAGACGGCTCAGGCACAGGCCGCGCAGATCGTTCTCGACGCGGAAAACCAAGCCGAAGAACTGCGGGCCGAGGCCTGGCAACTGGGCCACACCACAGGCAGCCTGCAAGCTGAAGCCGAGTTTGAAGCCCAGGTCGAAGCCGAAGTCCAGTTGCGACTGCAGGAGCGGTTGAGTCACCTCGTTCCCGCACTCCAAGCCGCGACGACCCAATTGATTCAAGACCGCGAACAGATTCTTCTGCAATGGGAGTCGGCCGCCATACAACTCAGCCTGACGTTGGCCGAGCGAATTGTGCGGCGGGAACTCCAAATGCAACCGGTCGCCCCACGGGCCCTGATTGCCGAGGCACTCCAATTGACGGCCGGAGCCTCGGCGATTGTGCTGCGTTTGAATCCTACGGACGTCGCGGAGATTGAAACCCATTCCGCCGATTGGCAGCAATTGCTGGCGACACCCGTCAGTTTAAAAATCATCGCCGACCCGCAGATCACTCGCGGTGGCTGTTTGGTGGAAACGCCTCAAGGAGAAATCGATGGCCGGATCGAAACCCAGCTCGCCCGGTTGGCGTCCGAGTTAATGGGCAACGACCTTTAGCCGTCTCACTACATACCGCGCATGGGATGGTGAGGCTCCCGCCGAACCGCTCAGTCTACTGAGACTCGAACAACCAAGCGGTTGGGCAGGAGCCTCACCCCACTGCTTTGAAGATCTTGTGTTGCCATAAGTCCCAATT
>JAZKFE010000414.1:0-19536 GCA_040386595.1 Planctomycetota bacterium
CGAACCGCTAGGTCTATAGGGGCTCGAAAGACCAAACGGTTCGGCAGGAGCCTCACCCTCCCGAGGATTCGAATCACGAAGGAATTCCTGATCCCTTGGGAATTCGCGTTCAAGAATTCTGCATCGCGTCGCCCTTTTGGGCAAAAAAAGATGGATTTACGTCGGTTGGAGAATCTCCGCCGGCAAGGCAGGCGTTGTCCGCGATAAGCTGCGTTTTTCCAGTCTTTAGGCCAAGAGTGGGCGGCATTGTGATCGTTGCCCACATCGAAAAACGGAGACTTCGTTGACCGATTGACGATAATCTCGATTGATCGCGGTGCCGGAAATGATTATGACTGTGAATAGGTAAGCGAAAATCGATGCTCCTGATGCGATCGGTAAAGCTTGCTCCAGCCTGCCGTTGCACGCCAAATTTCCTGCCTGGAGAGTTGCCCGATGTTTGAACTTGGCTACAGCTTAAATCGTCGACAGTGCTTGCAGATCGGTGCAGCTGGCGTGGCCGGTGCGGCGTTGCCTTTGACACATCGCGCGGCAAACGCGGGGCGAGAAACCGGGAACGGCATTGGCCGAGCCAAGTCGGTACTGTTGATTCTCCTCAGTGGCGGCCCCAGTCAGCTGGATACGTTCGATCCGAAGCCCGATGCTCCGGTGGAGATTCGTGGCGAGTTCTCCGCGATCAACACCACGATTCCGGGCGTCTCGGTTTGCGAGCACCTTCCCAAGCTGGCCCAGCAACTGAATCGCTGGTCGATCCTGCGGACGATGGCTCATGTCGAGCACAATCACCTCCTGGCGACGCACGTCGCGTTGACCGGGCGTCCGACGCCTGTACCCCGTGGCGGCAGCGATCTCGATCGCGTTGAATCTCGCTATGATTTTCCGAACTTTGCTGCGGCATTGGATTATGTTCGTCCTCGCAACGACGGTATTCCCAACGGGGTTTCGCTGCCCAACTATTTGATTGAAGGCCCGTTGACGTGGCCCGGACAGCACTCGGGATTCCTGGGGGCGAAACATGACCCGTGGCAGATCAATCACGACCCCAACGATCCGAACTTCAAGATTGACTCCCTCAGCCTGCAGCCTGATTTAACGGCTTCACGGCTAGTCTCGCGACGGCAACTGTTGGATCAGCTGAATGATCGAGTCGCCCTCGAGAAGCAAGTTCGCTTGCAGTCCTTTGCCGACCAGCAGGCAATGGCGTTCTCGTTGTTAACCTCGGCCAACGTCGCTCGGGCCTTCCAGATCGATCAAGAAGAGGCTGCTGTCCGGGATCGCTATGGCCGCAATAAGTTTGGCCAGTCGTTGTTGTTGGCACGTCGTTTGGTTCAAGCGGGCGTGCCGATGGTCCAGGCCACAATGGGTATCGTACAGACCTGGGACACGCATGTGGACAACTGGGGCCGCTTGAAGACCGTGCTGTTGCCTCAATTGGATCAAGGCTTGGCGGCATTGATGGACGACCTCGCGGGCATGGGATTGTTGGATCAGACGATGGTTATGGTCATGGGCGAATTCGGCCGAACTCCGAAGATTTCGACCCTGCCCGGCTCGACGGAACCGGGGCGTGATCACTGGGCGAGTACGTACTCGGGATTGTTTGCCGGTGCCGGCGTCCGGGGTGGCCAAGTGATCGGCCAGACCGACGCCATTGCCGCGTATCCGATTTCACGTCAGTTCTCTCCCGCTGATGTGTGTACCACCTTGTTCGAAGCCTTGGGCGTGGGGGCGGATGCGGTCCTGATGGATCCGCTGGGCCGCCCCAATCATTTGCTGAACGGTGAGATCATCGATCCGCTCTATACCGGCGCTGCATAAGTAGTCGATGACGGGAGGGTTTGGCATGACCTCACCCTCCCTCTCGCCGGATTGAATTCCGACGACCCCAAACTCATTTGCGGGAGTTCGTCGGCCAGTCGGCGGACTCGCTTCGAGCCGTTTTCAGATACGCGTCGATCTTGGCGGCAATCTCGGGATGTTTCGCCGCCACGTTGGTCTTTTCGCCAAGATCATTTTGCAGGTCGTAGAGGACCACCGGCGCGGACAAATCTCGTTCGCGGATCCCCTTCCAGCGGCCTTGATACAACGCAGCCTGGCTGAAGCCCCGTTCGTGGAATTCCCAATAGAGGAACTCGTGCGTGGCCTGCTGCGGTTTCTCCGATAGCAGTTCCGGTGCGAAGCTGATCGAATCCAATCCGGCTGGTGGTTGAGCCCCGGCGAGTTCACAGGCGGTCGCGAACCAATCGCCGAAATAGGCCACATGGGATGACTCCCGGCCAGCCGTGATGCGACCGGGCCAGCGGGCGATAAATGGAACTCGGATGCCGCCGTCGGTGAGGCTCCGCTTAATGCCGGTCAATGGGCCACTCGGCTGAAACCGGGCCAGGCTGTGATTGCTTTCGTTGTGCGGCCCGTTGTCGCTGGTGAAGATGACCAGTGTGTTTTCTTCCAGCCCCAGCTGTTTCAATTCTGCGAGCATCCGGCCGACATATCCATCGAGCCGCGTAATCATCGCCGCCTGCCCCTTATCCGGGTTGGGCCAATCCTTATCGGCATACGGTCCATAATCGGGCACATGCGCCCCATCCTTGAGGGCCTTCTGCCGTTCATTATTGGCATGCGGAATCACCATGCTCCAGTACAAAAAGAACGGCTGTTTTTGATTCCGTTTTACAAACTGAATGGCCTCATCGGCGAACAGATCGTCGGCGAAAACTTTGGCCTCGGTGGCGTACCCTGCCCCTGCTTTTCCGACCGGTGTTACGACGTTGGGCAGAGCGACCCGCTCTTCATTCCGCCAGAGAAAACTGGGGAAATGATTGTGAGCATGGCCTTGGTTGAGGTAGCCGAAGAATTCGTCAAAGCCTTGTTTACGAGGCAATCCCGATTCCGCTTCCCCGGCATCACCCAGGCCCCACTTTCCAACCAGCGCGGTGCGGTAGCCGGCGTCATGCAGCGTACGAGCAACAGTGATGTCCTCGGTCCGCAGTGCTTGGGCCCGTGGGTTTCCCGCCCCCGCATTCCCGCGAACTTGGGTGTGGCCGTGGTGCAAACCGGTCATCAGCACACTGCGTGACGGAGCACACACGGTGGCTCCCGCATAAAACTGAGTAAACCGAATTCCCTCACGCGCCATACGGTCCAGGGATGGCGTCTGAATGACTTTCTGGCCGTAGCAACCCAGGTCACCGTACCCCAGATCATCGGCCATGATCCAAATGAGGTTCGGTTTCTCGGCCGCGGCTCCCATTGAAGGACACAGACACACGGAGGCGAAACACAGCAGCAAAAACAAAAATCGCTTCATCGAGATTGAAACTCCGAAGAAGGACAGTGCGGTCGTCCGCATCGCAGCAAAAAACTCCCCCGTAAGTTGGGGAAGTGTGATGTTTTTAAGATGTGAAACCACGAATAACACCAATCACACGAATGAAGAACAGTCCGCTTCAGTTGTCGAGAAATCGGTCGAGTGCTCGAGTCCTATTCCTGCTTTTCGACAATGAGTTGAGAAACAGATCTCCCCGTGATTGATTCGTGTCATTTGTGTAATTCGTGGTGAAAATCCTCTGCATCAACTCACCAAAACACCCCTATAAAAAACATGATCGGGTAGCCCAGATTCGAGAATCTGGGCTACCCATCGACTGCGTCGATTGAGGTGCAAGCGTTTAATTGAAACCGCGATCGTCTGCTCGTTTTGTTTCTTGGAAGGGCTCCTAATAAAAGATTCACTAGCCGCGTAGCGGATCGTGTTGATGCCAAGCCGGTGGGCAGATGATGTTGACCTTCGCGAAGTGCTCTTGAGGAATCACGATGTCTGCGGCCTGCACGGCGTCCTGGATTTGTTCTAGCCGTTTAACGCCGACCACTAGCGATGTCATCGCCGGTTGAGCCAACGTCCAGCGGAGTGCATACTGCGAAACCGGCACTCCAAGTTCTTTGGCGAGCTGTTCGATCCCTTCCAGGCGGTCGAACAAGGCGTCGTCCTGCTTCCAGATCCAGTCGGGCTTTTCTGCGGCCCGAGTCCCCGCCGGAGCCGGTTGTCCGCGACGATACTTGCCCGTGAGCAAGCCCCCTTGCAACACCTGATAGGGGGTGACTCCGATGCCGTGCTTCTCGCAGAATGGCAGGTCATACTCAAATTCTCGCCGCAGCATGCTGTAGGGAATCTGCGAGCTGATCACGCGCGGGCCACCTTGGCGCTCGGCGATCCACAGCATCTCGCACAGTTGCCAGGCCGAGTGATTCGACATGCCAAAATTTCGGATCTTGCCTTGTCGCAAAGCAATGTCGATGGCCTGCAGCGTGGTCTCCATGGGGACATGCTTGTCGGGCCAATGGATGATGTATTGATCGATGTAGTCGGTTTGCAGACGGCGCAGGCTGCGGTCGACTTCGCGCAGGATATGTACGGTGGAAAGCCCTCGATCTTGCGGACCGGGGCCGACGGGAGCCCCCACTTTGGTGGCCACAATCATCTGATCGCGTCGGCCGACCAACGCCTTTCCCACGATCTCTTCCGCCACGCCGCCGGCGCTTCCCAGATAGCGGGAATAGCCTTCGTAGACGTTGGCCGTATCGACATAGTTGATCCCCAGATCGATCGCCTGATGGATCAGTCGAATGGCCTCTGTTTCGGCGACCGGCGTGCCAAACGTCATGGTACCCAAACAAATCGGCGAGACCATCAGTCCGCTGTTGCCGAGGGGGCGATACTGCATCAGAAATTTCTCCGTCCGGGGTCAGGTGACAAATCGCGGTGATCGTCGGGGGAAGTGGTTGAAATGGTACTCGTTCGTTCTCCCGCAGAGCAACATCCAGGGCCACTGATACGTGAGGTCTGCCACCGAGCCCCATGGATGTTTCCGAGCGAGTTTTGCCTTCCATCACGGTACTTTCAGGGCGCTTTGGGGATGACTCAAACGAAACCGCCAACGTGCCGTTTGTGCCGGTTGCAAGGCAGGCGTCAAACGTGTCGATCTGCGTGGGCTGCGAAGAGATTTCTGCGTGGTGAAACCGGGGTGGCCGATACTGCGGGTGTCATTCTTCTTTATTCATCCCAAGATGCCCATTTTGGATTGCCATGCTTCCCGATACAGTTGACCGAATTGCTCAAATCCGCACGCTGAATGAGTTGCGGGTCTTCATACAAGAAATGCTCTGTGCCAAAGAAAACTTGATTTCTGACCAATTCCCGGTGAATGAAACAGTTTTGAAGCGCGGCGAACGATCCTGCGGCCGGCAGTTTCAGTTGTTTGGCCCTCGTAGCATTCGCCTGGGAGCCATCTGGGCGTCGGATCACAATGTGATCTACTTCTACGCCGCCAATGGCGAACGCTACCTCAAGCTCTCTCTGCAGCACCGCATTCCCGACGAAGTCGTCGCGGCCTAACTTCAATCCCCGGGGAAAATTGGTCGGTTGGCGGAGTTGGTAAGAAACTCCGGAAACGCCGATTTTCCTTACGATGCCATCCTCGGTGCTTTGGACGCGTAATTTGGTCAGTTAGGAAGTTTGGAGGCTTGACGTTCGTGTCGTAACTCCTATAGTAGGGAGACCTCAGCCGAAGTGGCGGAATGGCAGACGCACTGGATTCAAAATCCAGCGAGGTTTACTCCTCGTGTGGGTTCGACTCCCACCTTCGGCACTGTAGATGCGGACACTCCCCGCACTGGATGGTTTATCCAGTGCGGGGTTTAAGACTGCGCGTCTCTTGGCGAAAAGTGAACGGGCCAATGAAGCAAAAACGCATTCTCGCTGCTGCAATTGCACTCTCTCTAGCCGGACTGTCGGCCAGCGGATGTGGTAGGTCTGCGAGTGAAAAAGTGCTTGCTGTTGAGGTTGCGGTACTGAAGGCCGAGCTCACCAAAATCAGAGCCCAGATTACTGCGATTCAAGATTCTATCGTCGCACAGCAACAGCAAGTTGCCCAGCAAGCCGTCGCTCCAGCTGCTCAGCAGCAACTGCCGGTTCAACCCGCAACTGAACCGATCCAAGCCCCGGTGCCGGTCGCTGGGGTGAAGCACCGAACGAAGCGAGCGAAACTTTACGCAAGTGTCCCGACTGTCCTGGATGACACCGGTGAAACACTCCGCGAGAGACTCGGGATTCCCAAAGAAGATTGGGAAAAAGTCTACGCAGGATTTGATCAGCGACTCGACCCCCTTGAGTGGCGAGTCAGGCAAATGCAAAAAATCGTCGACACGTTGGTTAGCACAGTTGAACTCGCACCGGCCGAATAAACGGCAGGTCAAGCGGGAAACGGATTCGATAGACGAAACCGCAATTGATGCGTAACATGGAGGACATGCAAGTGATCATCGAACAAGAATTTATCGAGATCGTTCGAGACCAGCTTGACCAAAGAAACTGGTCGAGAGCCGAATTAGCACGCCAAATGGGCACAGACGGCGCTTACGTCAGCCGTTACTTGTCAGGTAAAATCG
This sequence comes from Planctomycetota bacterium, assembly GCA_040386595.1. Lineage (GTDB taxonomy): Bacteria > Planctomycetota > Planctomycetia > Planctomycetales > Planctomycetaceae > JAKFVC01. The sequence goes on from JAZKFE010000414.1 coordinate 6,445, forward strand.
CCCCTGGTCCAGATGTGATTGAGAGATTTTTTAGAGCGTTCGGTCTGAAGCCTCACTTGTCGTACACGAAACAGGAAGAGGCTTTGTCAGTCGGCTGACTTGACAGCCTTGTATGATCATACAATGATAGCCAACCGTAGGGGTTGGCTTCTTTCGTTTAGAGCCGGCCTCACACGGTCGGCTCTCCTGCAAGTCCCCGCATTCTCTGCGTGGGCCTGCCTGGTCCGCTGACCGGCAGTTTGAGGCGTGTCCCTCCGCCAACTCTGCAATCACGACGCGCACGTCCGTTTCGTGAGCTAATGTATTTTCTGTTAAGTGCCAGTTGGGCCAAGATGTTCATCTCAGTGACAGAAAGCGATCGCAATGAAGCTGCAAGCCGCGGTGTCCGCGTATCTAGCAGGAATCAAATCCCAGGGACGGGATCACCAAGAACAAGCGAGGATAATTCTCCCGCGAATGGTCTTTTGGATGCTGGCGCAGAAAGCGCCAGAGGACGACACTCCGTCAATCTGGCCGATCAGCGAGTCGCGGGAAATGGCCCGCCATCACATCAGCGCGTTTCTCGGATATCGACAACAATCGCCCGGCCGGAAAAAGGGGGCGAAGATCAGCAACGCAACCATCAACAAAGAAATTCGGTACATACGGCTGTTCGTGAAATATATGTCCGAGGACAAGCTCGGATTCGGTTTGCCCACCGAGTGGCAGCCGCCCAAAATCTCAAAGGTCAAAGATCCTATCCGCCTGCCGCGTTGGCTCGACGAGCGGGAACTCGATCGGTACTTCCGGTCGACGGGATTCGCTCGCCGGACCGTTGTGCCTGGCGTGCCTGCACCGCAATCCTGGCAAGCGCTCTTGCTCTTGGGATTTACCACGGCGATGCGACGCCGGGCATTGTTTGGGGTGCCTCGTCCCAGCGACGCGCAGCTCAAGAGGCGGGAGCTGCGTTTGCCTGCCGAGTTGGACAAGTCGGGCGTGGAACGAATCTTCCCGCTTTCGGAACTGGCATGCGAAGTGATCGCTCGCCTTCCGGGATTGCCCGGAGAGCCTATGTTTCGCTGGGATGGCGACTATCGATCGATGTACCACGAACTGGAGTCAATGCAGACCAGGGCGGGGATTCCGCCAGAGCAACAGAATCGACTTCACGTCCTCCGCAGCTCCGGCGCGACTCACATGCTGAAGGAGGGCGCTCCGCTCTCGACTGTGCAGCGACATCTGGGGCACAGTACACCGCAGATCACCGAGCGGTATTACTTGGGACTGCTAACCGATCTACAGCGGTCGGCAGTCGACAACATGTATGTTCCACTATCTCAACTGTTGACGCCCCAGCTTCTGCCACCGTTGCCCCAGCTGCCGGATCAACAGCCTCCGGACGACTACCCGCAGTGCGTGTCGTCGGACTGACCGTTACACCAATGCCCGTGTTTAGGGCAAGCGTTGGCCGCGTGTCGTTGCATGGTTCTTTTGGACCTTGCTCGGCACGCGGCCTTTTTTCTTGGTGGGGTGGCCTGGCCGTGAAGTCGGCCCGGCGGATCGACCAGGTCGCCCTGCTGAGAATAACCCCAATTTCGAAAGGAGTCTGAACGTGTCCACTGAGTCCACATTTTCCATCCCTGCCGATGGCTTTAACGATCGGGACGTGGCCGATACGGAAAGAATTAAGGCGGAAGCCGCTTTTCTTACGGCTCATACCAAGATTCTGAATATGAGCCTCGAACGCAATGCGATCGCGACTCAGGTTCATACCGCGAAGCTGGAGTGTACTCCCATCGCGATCACAACCGGGTTCAACCTTCCGGTGGCTTTAGTGTGCGGGACCGCACTTGCCATCTCCGGCCGCGGCGTCTTGGGCTGGTCGCTGATCCTGATGGTTATTTGCCTGGATCATCTCCCGCGATTCATTCGGGAATGCTACCCGGCCAAAACATAGTGCGGCGCGGGGCAGCCTGGCTGCAAAGCTGTGCCCCAGCCGACTCGGCTGAGTGGTCAGGCTGCCCCATTATTTCGTGCGAAATAGTCACCCCTAAATTGAGCGACACCATGTTCGCAGTCATTTCGGTTTTAGTGTTTCGCGAAGACGGTGGCTTTAATGACTACGTCAAGCGGGAAGTGGAGATTAACCAAGTTCCGAAGTGTGGTGAAACGCTCAATTTTGAGGGAATGCGGCTTGAAGCCTGGGCAGTGTACGAGGCCTGGGACGGTGTTATGCCAATCGTAATTTGTCGTGTGGACCCGAAGGAAATTGACCGGCTCACCGCACAGAAGAAGTTGCTGTCCTGTGGGCTACGTTGCGAAAGCAGAGTTAGGAGACCCAAGCGATGATCGAACAAGTTGACCAAGAGCAATTCAGGCTCGAGCCTCGCGATGCCGTGCGGCAAGCCGTGCATAACGTTCACGGCGAACAGATTTACCAGGGGCTGATCAAAAAACTCGTCGGCGACTGGGCATGTGACATGGACCGGTTTGACTCAATCCTACATCAGCTCGCCGGGATGCACGACACAGAGAAATTCGACCTGTCAGCGTTTGGTCCGGACGTTATTCCAGTGGTTGTGCGACTGGCATTGACCACGGCAGTCAGGCTCAATGTCGCCATCAACAAGGCGGCTCTCAAGAGAGGAATGACTGGCTGGTCTCCACGTGGCGCTGAGTTGCTCGAATTTATTCTTACAGATATTTGCGGGCCTGGCCCTGTCGTCCGGCCACCATCCGAAGCCGACCTGTCATCAACGGATCCGAAGGCACGCGGAGGAATATACGAGTTTCTCGACGAAGCGTCCTGACACTTCCAATTGTCGCGAATCAAAGGGCCGGTGGCGAAAACGGCATACGCTCGAAGGGACCAGAGACATTCCACTCCAAGCCCAACGAAATACACCTCGCGGGACTGCAGAAATCGCGAACGTGTTGCAGGTTCGAATCCTGCCCGGCCCACTTTAATTGAAGCCTTCGGATAACCACGAAAGGGGGTGTCATAAAAATTAGATAAGTTAGGAAGTTTAGAACCCAGCAATCGTGTCGGGGTATTAAGCATTACCCCGACGTACCACCCAAGACCACCGTAGGACGCGGTGTTTTCGACTGCCAGGGATGGCGGTCTCCAAATCACCAGGGCTGGTTGCAGTCCACGCAGCACCATCTTCGCGTGGCTCGACTTCTTACCAACTCTCTCAGGATCCCGCTCGGAGCGGATCAACTGCGACAGCCCCCAATTCACCGCGCACCCAAGGAGGTCACGTGTTAGTTCTCTCAAGGAAGCCCAGCGAACGAATCCTGGTCGGAGACGACGTCGTCATCACGATCGTCCGAGTCGGTCCCAACTCAGTGAGACTCGGCATTGATGCACCAGGGCATATGACCATCGTTCGCGAAGAACTCATTTCCGAGGCAGACGCGGCTCAAATTCTTACTGCCGCTACCAGCCATCCCCGCTGATCTTTTTGAACCAGGGCCAACTATGCGTCTCTATCGAATCCGACCGACCTGGCCGCGTCCACCGCGTGGCCGATTTGTATCGGTTAGCCACCTTACGGAGAAGGTTCTATGCGAGTTTTTACGACCGTAGAAACGGAATGGCACGACGGTCCAAAGTTGATCGTCGTGCCGGCCGGCGAGCCGTGCCAAACAGTCCTGCCTAAGGACATCCCGATTGACGATCGGGGGACGATTGAAGCGGGGATCAGGCAGTACGCCAGCCAAGGGCGAACGTTTCGGGCGATCAAGATTCGCGACTGGTTCGCGATGATTGAAACCTCTTCGCTGTCGTTCATCGTCCCGAAAGATTTCAAGGAAAACGCACCGAAGGAGCGTGCACGGACTGGGGCCAACCGCCAGCAGCTGGCGACTTGTCCGACCGTGTGAACACTCAATATGAGTGTACTGTAGGGCCATGATTGCAGGGAAGGAATAGCGATGGAATCGCTACAGCGTGAAGAATGCCTCGACGAGGCCGTGAAGCGACTCGGCATTAAGCCGGAAGCGAACGCGAGGCCACTGCCTAACTTATTGAACGGCTTAAAGTACCCAGCCAATCGACCCCGTTTTTTCGCTTTGAAGTACCTGCGAATGATCCTCAAAACATGTGCCCTTATCGATATCGGCACAGACGGCTATGCACTTTGCTCTTTGGTTGCATTGACCGAGGATTCCAAGCGATACAGCGAAGAACCTCGGTTTTGGACAAAGAGTTTAATGGATCATCTTGGCATTAAGTCCCGGTCTACCTTGTGCGAGATACGCGACCGATGTGTCAAGAAAGGGGTCTTGCATTATGAGCAGGGCCGGAAAGGTGTCGCCTGTGTGATGTGGGTGCTGTGGCCCACTTCGTGGGACAAGATCAAGGATGGCTTTCTTGATGCAGATGATTCTATTGACGATCAGTATTCTGTTCAAAATTTGGACAGAATACTGACAGAAACTCAACAGAATCCCGTCGTCACCCCGTCAACATCCCGAACACATTCTTACCTATCCCTTGATCCCAATTCCACCACCACCAAATGCGAGGTGGCGGCGGAAGAATTTGAAGAAATACAAAACAGACTGCTCGGCCTTGGCCTCGCTAAGGCACGGGAAACAATCCAAGAGTCGCTCTCCAACGGGACCACTCTGCAGACGATCACGACCGTGATTGATTACTTCTGCAGCCGACCTGGTGCCTGGGGTCCGGGAGCACTCAGGCGACGTCTCACTCTCGGCAACGCCCAAGCCCTGGCATCCGCCCAGGGGTGGCCACCGGCTAGCTCCAGAGAGACCGAGTTGCGTCGAAGCGAGGCCGTCGTAACCGACCGCCTCAAACAATCAGCTGACGCCCAGTCGTTGGCTGATCGCAAGATTCGAGAGCGTCAGTTGGAGCTGCAGTTCGGGCCGATCCTGGATGCACTTCCGCGTGAGGAGATTGACCGCCTGGTTCTCTTGGCGAGTGATAAGAAACCGGGGCTGCTGAAGACGCTTCAGTTGCACGGAGTTGGCAACAGCATGGTCCGCAGAAGCCTGCTCGGATTATTGGCCGAGGCCGCGGAGCCATCCAGATGATTTCGTGCGTCGAAGAAATTCCGATTCCCGTTCAGCCGGCATCAATCCCCGGCCAGAAGGACCTGCTCGCGTGGGCCCCGCCAGAGCCCACATACCTGCGGCAGTGCAACATGTGCGGCGACAACCCGCCCGTCATTTACGACGCCAAGATGTCGCCCGCTGGTTGCCCCAAGTGTGGCTTTAACGAATTTTCGCTTGTGTTATCCGAGGAAGGGAGCGTTCCAGTGGTCGCAACTAAGGCCCCACCAAAGCCCGCGGGGAAAGTGAAGCCCGCCGTTAGGCCCGTCTTAAAGCCAATTGAGTTCGAGTATGTTGAGCGAGAAATCGAAGTCGCCAATATTCGCCCCAGGCCCAATCAGCCGCGGAAGTTTTTCGCCGTCGAAAAATTAGAAGAGCTCGGTCGAAACATTGAATCGATCGGCTTACAACAACGCATCATCGTTGAAGAGACGGAGAATGGCCATTTCCAGCTCATCGCAGGTGAGCGGCGTTGGCGAGCGTTCATTCTTCGCGAATGGACCGTGATCCCCGCCCGGATCGTCAAGGCAACCGCAAACCAGAAGTCTCTAATCTGCCTATCGGAGAACCTGCAGCGGGAAGGTTTGTCCCCAATTGAAGAGGCGAACTCCTATCAGGATACGCTCACTGAAACAGGCTGGACTCAGACCCAGCTAGCGAAAGAGCTCGGGATTTCACAAGGGCAAATCTCGAATCGCATCCGTTTACTAAAGACGCCCGCCGCCATCCAAGCGTTAATTATTTCGGGCGAAATAGAGGCCTCGGTTGGGCGGGACGTTGCGACCTGGTGTGACGTGCCGGCGGTCCATCAGGAGCTCGAAAAATGGACCGCAGAAACTAAAGCTGGGGGTGGAGAGATCGAGAAGGACGACGTGCTTTGTGCGACGCTTCGTTTCGCGAGGCAATGCAGCCGGCCGGTGAGCACCATCTACGCCGGCAACGGAACGGAAAAAGCACGCGTACTACAATTCGAGACGCTTACACCTAACGTCGAAAAACGTCTCGATATTCGTATGGTGCCGCCGTTCATCGGTGGTGAGCCTGTCATGCGGGCATTCAACCTGCAGTTGTGGGACGAGCTCGCTGTTGAGTGGACCCCCAATGTCACAGCCGCGAATGACGGTCCGGCGGCCGAAGAATCTGGCGATGGCGAGTCCGCTGGCAAAACTCCCGCCTCTCAATCGGCAGAAGAAATCGAGCGACGAAAAGTCGAGGCCAAGAATCAATACCAGGAGGCTTTAGCCGCCTATCTGATTAGTTGGTACTGGCGAATCGTCGCGCTGTGGATTCCGGACGCGAGCTCATGCACCCGTTGGAGGTTGATGGCCTATTTTGGTCACAGGGACTTTGGCTCCATTCTCGAAAATGCTGCACTGGCCGCACTAATCGAGCACTGTGGCGGGATACCCGTTGCGAATGACGATGGCGATATCGACTTATGGGCGTCGACGTCATTGGTCAACGATTCGGAGACGTTTGCCGCTCTGCTGCTCGCGAAATGGGCAGAGTACGAGAGTCGATCTTTCTCAACGGTCGACGAAGTGAAGGTCCTGATGGGCATTGTGAAAGAGTTCGGCATCCGGATTCCTGACCATTGGACGTGCGATCGCGATTTCCTCGAACGCCACGATATTCCTGGCCTAGTCAATCTCTGCCTGGAATGGAAACGGAAGGGGCCAGGCCCGTCAGTCACAGAACGTGACGATCTCATTTCCTGGATGATGACTGAGAACGATCATAAGCCTTTCCCCGCCCCGAAATGCTTAACAAAGCTGAAACTCTTTGCCTAAGCCCGGGGAGGGAAGATGTCTCCGTTAATTCGATTCTGCTTGGCTGATTTGGAATCGGCTTATAAACAATGGGGTTGCAGCAATGCTCATGCTGCCCTGGCAGCGTGCCTGGGGAAACCTGTCTCGGCAATGCGGACCGCGCTTGAGGGATTCGGCAGAATCTCTGGTCCGGTACAGCCCCCCATGATGATCACCGGACTAGCTCGACTGGGCTGGGAGCCGCGTGAAGATCATGCGGCGGCCGGCGACCAGGGCGACCGTTATCCCGAGCACGGACTCTGCCGGATCCAGCTCGACGGACCATGGTTGTCCGGACCGAATCCCAGTAAGCCGGCTGCCGCCCAGAAGACACATTGGATCGCGACGAAACAGATGGACGGCGTCTGTTGGATCTTCGATATCCGGGCCGGCGAGTGGCTGGCGTGGGCTGAATGGCATGGTGAGATTGTCCCCAGGCTGGTTGCGGCAACGCGGCTCGCAAACGGCGGATTCTGGCTAAGTCATTCGTGGGAAATCAGGCGGCTTTTACCAAGGGGGATTAATCGTGAGCAACGCAATCAATTCCACGCCTAACGAGTCTGACCTCGATCTGAAGGTCCAGCTCATCCTGGAAGAGTACGGCGTACCCGTGCTGCTCTGCAATCACATCACGGGCGTGTTGGACCTGTTCTTGGCGGGGACGATTTGCCATCTGTGTGGCTGCACCGAAGACCATGCTTGTGTTACCCGGGAAGGCCCCTGCACCTGGGTGCGCAAAGGACTATGTTCTGGCTGCGCGACATGGTTTGAATTTGAGCACGAGTTGCCCCCGCTTCGAGCCGTTTATACCGACGAGTGTCTCGCCGCTGATCAGGACGAGGCGATTGAAATCTTCCGTCGCGACAAGCCTGGTCACTTCATTCGAAAGATAAATGGCGAACCGTTCGAAGATCCCAACCGGCGCGCGAAACGTTTTAAAAGATAGGACCTCGCAATAATGGAAACGCGACTCGATATATTGCTGAACGGGGCGATCAACGCTCCTGATGACGTGCTCCTGATGTCTCGGCTGCACTGCCACGCCCGTAACGTCTCCAGCATTGTCCTTCACCGAAAGGATGATCATCTATTAAGAGCGTTCATAGCCTGGCCGGGGCACCTGCTCAGCGAGAACCGTCTGGGGAAATCGATGCCAGTCGGCATTCACGATCACCGGTATTTCGTCATCCTGCGAGGCTTAGCTGGTAGCGTCCGAAATACAACATACGAAGAGTTTCCGCTGGGGCAGTACGGTGGAACGGTTCTAAATAAATGGGCCTTCGAATCTCGAATAACGAACGAATCTCCCCGCATCGAGCGGCTCGCCAGCCGCGCATTGGTGCAGACGTCTGAGGAATTTCTAACGTGGAGCTCAATCACATCGCTGACGCATTGGCAGTTGCACAACATTGATTGCGATGGACCGGCGGCGTGGTTGGTGTCGGAGTCATCCCGAATCGACAAACCCAGCACGACGCTCTACACCGTCGCCGACCAGGTCAACCTGGAAGGACTCTACGGGGAATTCGAATCAGCAGAATCAGTACGTGATCACGTACGGGAATTTGCCCGCATTTTTAACTAGAGACCCATATCAATTAACACAAAAAGGACTAATGAGATGAGTAAGCGAAGCGGAGAAGCAGACGGATTCGTATTGGTGGTTTTGGCGATTGTCGTAGTCGGGATTCTAGTCGGCATTTGCTTCTGGATCGGTCCACACTACAGGGTTTGGTCGGCGGGAATGAAAGGGCAAGCCATCCTGGCGGAAGCTGAGTTTTCCAAAAAAGCACAGGTGGAACAGGCTCGTGCAGAGAAGGAATCAGCGGTGCTTCGTGCCGAAGCCATTCAGATCGTTGGCAAGGCATCCAAGGAATTTCCAGAGTATCGCCACCAAGAGTTCATCGGGGCGTTCGCCGAAGCTCTAAAGGAAGGCAATATTGATCAGATCGTCTACGTTCCCACGGAAGCGAACATCCCGATTATCGAAGCCCGTCCCAAGTAACCGTACACCTGCTGTGGGGCCGTGATTAGCTGCTGGAGACGTGCCATCTCTGGCAGGACAGGCCCGCGAAGTCCGGGCGGGGCACGTCGCCCGGATGTTACATGACCATGTTCACCGGAGTGAAAAAAATGAGAGCCTCAGTGTTAGATGGCCGGTTAAAGGAACTCACGAAAAAGTGTCGCACCAGGGGTGGGGATTGCGATTGCCGCTCGGATTGTCAGGCGATCGGTGCGATCGCGAGTGCGGTGGTGATTGCTGCCAGAGCAGAGCGCGAGGCAAAGGATCGACGAGAAGGCCTCGAACAGCAAATGAAGCGACTGGAGCTGCCAATTGCCGCATTGCGAACTGGTGCTCTCGATGCCTGCCCAGTGGGATATCGGCCTGTCATGGTATTCGATGGCGAGGATGCATCGTTTGGTTTTGAGAATGACACTGACGACCGTATCGAAGCGGCTTGGCCGTTTGATCAAGACTTTGTGTGGTTCGACGACTGCACACGGAACGGAATTGAAGTCATTCAGGCATAGGTATAGGAGGCGATGAAGTGGCCAAGAGAACGCTGCCCAGGTCAATTCAGGCCTGGGAAAAAGAGACCGGATTTGAGGCCACCAACGCACGCCGAGCGATTGCGGAAGGTACGTCATTGCGCGATGGACTCTCGGCAGATTTGGAGTGGTTTATCGCGTGGTATACGGAATGCCTGATCCACGGGGAATCCGCTTTGGAAAAAATCCGGTAACGAATCTTACTAAAGGAACATCATGGCAACGCTTCAGCAGCTCGCCAAACAATACACAGATGAAATGCGGTTCGCCGTGGTTGCATGGATGGAAGGCGACAAGAAACCATTCATCGCTCATTGCATCAAGCACTCAATTCCGATGGCTGAAAATGAGCTGGTGATTCAGGCATCTATTTGCAAAACCGTCACCGGGAATGCGGAGTTTCCCATGGAGCTACGGACGCGGGCCAAGCAGTGGTTGCAGGCGCAGGGCCTATCGTCCTTTGACGATGGCGATGTGCCAGGCTGATGAAGTCCAGGAAACACAACGGCAAGAATTAGGCCCACGACCATGATTCGATCGTTAATAATCTCCGGCTTGTCATTGTGTTTCAGCTTCGCCGTCCTGTCCGGAATTGTGGTGGCATTCGCCTGGCTCTTGGATCAGTTCGCCTCGACGGCCCGAAGCTATCACGGCAAGCCATTGAGCGAGTTCCCCACGCCCGGGGAAATGCCGGACTACCCACACTTCAAACTCGACCCACACAAATATAAGGATTCAGGACCTGTATGTACGACAGATTTACAGAACGTGCCCGCACCGTGATGCGGCTGGCCGAAAGTGTCGCCGGTGAATGGTGTCACGAGTACCTCGGGACCGAGCATCTCATGCTCGGAATTCTCAAAGAGCGAAGCAATGTTGCCGCGAACGTGTTGGCAGATTTGGGACTGTTCGATCGTGTGCTGAGTGATCTAACCAAGACGCTCAACAAGGGACCGGACATTGTGACGATGGGCCGCTTGCCTGCGACGCCCCGCCTGAAGAAGGCGATCGACAAGGCTTATGTTTGGGTCACAAAACTCAAGCATCTCTATGTTGGATCGGAACACTTGTTGTTAGGCCTGCTTGACGATCCGGAATCGGTGGCCACCGCAGTCATTACCTCAAGCGGATTGACCGCTGAAGCCGTCCAGAAACGATGCCTGGAGTTTCTAGGGCACGAAAAACTATCAGAGGATCCGCCGGTTAAACGAGGCGGACTTCGGATCGCAAGCATCACGCCCTGTCTGTTGGCGCTGGCTGAAGGCAAATGGGTACGCGTTATAAATGACCAGCTGGAGATCCGCGACGAGATCGACCGTCAAAATACGAGAGCATAGCCATGTCGACACGCTGCAAAACCGACAACCTGACAGCTCTTTATAACCTTGCAGCTCTAAATTATTCCTAAAACAGCCCGATCTATTCCTAGACCGGGCTGTTTTATTCTTATTTCACGTGAAATTATCCGGGCAGGTCATAGTTCGCCCAGATCACTTCCACGCGTTGCTGTTTCTCCTTCACCCGCCCCTTGCCCTGCAGGCCCGAACCGCGCACGCGGCCGGCAGCACTGCACGTGACAGGGAACTCTCGCCTTCGCCAGCCGCGTTTCTCCAACGGCCGATAGAGTTCGGTGTCGTACCCGCTGAGCATCGCCTTGCCTTCGAGATTTAGCAATCGGTCGACGAGCTCGTGGTGATCCTCGACCGTCATCTCGCAACGGTACTTGCCACTTTTGCGAGTCGACGGATCATAGGGCGGATCGAAATAGAAAAACGTGTCAGGCTTGTCGTACGCGGCGATGACTCGCCGAAAGTCGCGGTGATCGATCTGCACGGTCCGGACGCGCCCGTGCACCTGGGGCAGTCCGGCAATCCCGTTGATCCACTTCGAGACGCATTGTGTTTTGCCGCCGTGGCCGCTCGCCACCGAGTAACCCCAGCTCTCTGACAGTTTCCCGGAGAACCCCTGACGCATTGCGACGTACCACTTCGCGACCCGGCCGACGATGGTTTTCTCTTTTGACCAGGTGCGGAAGCAATGGACGTGAAGCTGGCGACTGAACGGCATCGCTTCGACTGTCCGTTTGAGCTTGGCGAACAACTTGGGATCCGCCAGGACGGAGAAGAACTCAAACAGAGCGCTGTCGAGGTCGTTATAGATCTCCAGGTCAGAGAGTGGCTTGGCAAACAAAATCGAGCCGCCGCCCCCGAACACTTCAACATATCGCTTGTGTTCCGGAAACAGGGGGATGAACTTTGCAGCCAGGCGAGATTTGCCACCGAAGTAGGCGATGGGAGATTTCAAGATAGTTCCTTCATGGAATAAGAATCGTTGCATCCGTGCGAACCCAAACCGCAGCCGGCAGGCGGAGCACGTGCGCGTTCGATCCAGTCGCTACCGCCAGCAAAGTTTGCCAGCGAGCTACCAGGAGGAAGAAGCAGAATCGATTGATGGGGACAGAAGTGTGCGGGCAACATGCTAGCTTTCGGCAGCATGTCGTCCTGGATGTTTCAGGTCGATCGTGTAGGAGACCGGTGCGGGGCCTAATCCGCGCCGGTCTCCGAAATTATTTCATGCGAAATTATGCAGCGACCGGGGCCGCGTCCTCGTTTTCGTCGTCCTCGTCCGTACTCATTTGATCCTGGGTGTCAGCCAGGCGAGCACGATCTTTGTGGACGTACAAACGAGTGGTCTCTAATCGCTTGTGGTTGAGCGCGTCTGCTGCGTCTTCGATCTTGCCCTTCTCGCAGAGCTTCGTCCCCACGCGGTGCCGGTTGCAGTAGACGACGACAGCCTTGTTGATGCCCAGCTTGTCTCTGACTCGAGCAAAGTGTCGATCGAGAGAATCGATCGTCCAGGGCGTGCCGACGCTATTCAGAAAAATATGTCCGGAAGTCCGTTCGCCGATCGCTTGCAGTAACATGCGCTCGAGTATTTTGCCGACGGCGATGCGTCGCACTTCGCCCGTGCTCTCAGACGTTTTGTGGTCCTTCAAAACGATCTCTTTATTCTCGCGATTCCAGTCGGCGATTTTGGCGCCGCAGAATTCACTCGGCCGAGCTCCGGCCCGGTCGAGCGCTTTGTAAATCAATCCGAATTCTGGGCAGGCCTCTTTGACCACGCGTTTGACCTCGTCGTCAGTCGGCAGGATCTCACGCCGCCGGCCGATGGGTTTCTCAAGCTTCGGTAGGATCGGCCCGGGCATCACCCGGACCATGATCGCGAACGCCTGCAGCAGCTCCAACACGATCGCATTTGACGCCCTGGTCGCGTTCGATTTCAGCTGCCCGGACTTCTTGTGTGGAGGCTGGAAACGGTTCACCTCTCGCATATAAGCCAGGACTTCGATCGGCAGCAGCTCGGCAAATTCCTTTGTCCGGAACGCGGTCCGGAACGGCTTGATCCGCTTCGTATAGTGCTCCAGCGTGCTGGGCTTCTTGTCCTCGGCGATCTGCGCGAGCCAGGCCTCAACGAGCGACTCAACGCACGTGGGTGACAGCTTGACCTCTTCTGGCGGGTCTTCGGTGGTCATCCTTGACGCTCCTTATACGCTCTCGTCAAACGAGTCGTTGCTGGCCCGCTTTGACATGTGCTGTAGGGTCTGACCCAGGATGCCGGTGAGCCCCTGCGGTTCCAGGCCGTTTAGATGGATGCCAACGTTTAAGAATTTGATTTC
>JAZKFE010000414.1:19546-39555 GCA_040386595.1 Planctomycetota bacterium
TATTGATGATGAGCACATCACCCTTGTGCTCGGTGATTTCGTCATTCACCAGGCACGTCACACAGATTTCGCCGCCCGGGAAACAACGCGTCCAGCTTGCTGTGGGACTGCCGTGGATCGACTGAATTCCTTGGACCAATCCTCGTGATAGATTCAACGTCGCCTCGGGCGGGAAAACTTGCGGGACGTCGGGGAAGTCTGAGAGCCGCAGTGTGATGGGCAGCTCCTCGCCCAGGCGAATCGTCATCGCTGTCATAAAGGTTGTGTCCTCATACAGAGGATCAAGCTCGGTGAACTCGGCGGACACTCGAAGCGACGGACAATCCATCAGTGTGTACCAGTGGCCCGACGTGCCCTGATAGTCGAATTGCACGCCGTCGAAGCCGACGAAATGAGGTTCGCCTCCACCCCCGCCGTCGACCTCGGTGCCGAGCCATTGGGCAGAGAATGATCCGCCTAAATCCATGTTGCCCGTGACTCCAGGATTGCCGGCGAGTATGGTCCTGCCGTTCGCTAAGTCGCTAAGCACCGCTGCTTCGTTGGCGCGTGTCTCGATCATAGACGACGAGCCGCCGGAGTTATTGCACCCGGTGTTCGGGCCGAGACCATAGAATCGAAAAATGATCAAGGAGCTGGGCGCGAGGAATTCACAGTATTTCGAATAGGTCGCACCGGTATTCAAGGTCATCAAAAAAGTGTCATTGTAGATCGCATTGGATGCACCGCTGCAGATGGCGTAACCTTGGTTTCCAACAACGTGATTGTCCCACCAGGTGAGGGTGACGGGTGTGCCGGGCATGACTACTCCTGTGCGTGGGGACGCGATGAAACGAGCTGCAAGTAATCGATCCAACGAGCCGCCATTGCCGGCGATGTGAACTGCGACCAAGCCAAGCGGCGAGCTCGGTCGGTGATCACTGCAGATGGATCGGTGCTGGCCGCCAGGATCGCTTCTGCGATCTGTTCGCCGTCGGCTCCAATTGGCACCTCGTATACCAATTGACCGTGCACTGCCTGCAGCTCGGGGATTGCACCGGTTGGCGTCGAGACGCACGGGACGCCGGCGAGCCAGGTCTCGATCAGCGACAGGCACATGCCTTCGGATGGGCTGGCGTTGATCCAGACATCGAAGGCGGAAAGGATGTCCCCGACGTGCGGATGATGGCCCGCGAAGATCACACGCCCCGGGGCGATTTGTGCGGCCGCTTCTCGCGTTCTCTCTTCGTTCCAGCCGTCGCCAGCCATGACGGCGACGTATTGTGCGGGGAGGCAAGCCACTGCCTCAGCGACTGCCGTGGGGCGTTTCTCTGGGGAGAATCGTCCCATGTAGCCGACGGCGATCTGATCGTCGCGCAGGCCCAGAGTTTTTCGCATCGCACGGCGACCGCGAATCGGAACGGTGCGGTCTATGTCGACACCGTTGTGGATGACTGTCACTTGATCCGGAGCGACCGGAATGGGGCCGCGGGCCTTGTCCGAGACACTGACCCAATGATTGACTCGACCGACCGCGTGAATTGCCAGTTGCCTAGTCCAATCGCAGGCACCGTGTGACACCCAGACCACGGGCGCTTCGATCCCGTCCAGGTAGGGAGCAAGATTCCCAATACCCCAGCAAATCACGACGTCGGCCGCAGCCAGGACGTTGCGAGATGCATCCGGATCAGCGTCGTGATCGAATACCTGGACGTCCACGCGTGCGAGCTCGTGCCGCATACCGGCGTCGATCTTCGGCATCGTGCTGACGACACCAACAATTTGCGCGTCCATCCAACGGCAAAGCGAAATTATCCAACGCTCCGCTCCACCACGTTGCAGGCCGGGTGTGAGGAATGCGACGCGCAGCCGGCGGTCATTGGCGACGGCTGCAGGCTTCCGGACTGGCGGACCGTCTAAATAAATTGTGGTTCCCATTGCGTCCTTGCTTTGGTCGAGTTATTTCGGAACGCGCTTACCTGCGACGATTACTTTTCCATTCGGCAGCACGACGCACGCGTGAATGTTGCTGCCGTGATTGGCACGCAGGATTAGGCTGTTGTCGGCAGCGCGAATCTCGTGTGTTGAGATCGGGTCAGTGCCGCCGCAGTTGTAGGCGTAGACCCCAGAATCATTAATCGCGATCGCGTCCTGTCCGCAGTAGAGACCAGGGACCACGACTCGCGGGGTAAGCACTGGATGTTCCATGTCTCCGGTGCGAACTAGTGTCGAAATTGTTTCGTTATCTTCCTGCTTGTAGATCACCCTGCCGTTAGGAGAACAACCAACGGCAGGGGCACTGGATCTGTGGTCGCTATCAAGATCAGGATATCGGACTTCAGCAAGCTCTGTTCCGGACCACCGTGGCAAATCAGGACTGGTTGAAAACTCCGGTCCGAACAACACGGCAATTCGGCTCTGCAGATTCTCCCAGATGGTCACGTAGCCGGCGAAGCAATTTCCAGCATCATCGAGATCAAAGTCGGCAAGGTTCGAAATGTTCCACGTGGCGGGAAGAAACACATTGTGCTCGATGTCGTTGACCCATTTATGGGGAAAGTATCCGCGGTTGGTTGTAATGCCGCTGATCGTGTTCACGAGAAAAATATTCATGTTGGCCACAACGTGCCCTAAGGCATTGCAACGCAACTGGTAGGTGATTCGCGGCGACATGGATACCAGAGAAAGGTCACTATCAAATCCGTCTAACGGATAGTTGAATCCAGACATCGGCAGCACGCCGACAGTCGCACCGCTGTCCGCTCGAATCTTCCTAATCAGCGAGTCGCTAGTCCCAATCATTGAGGAATTAATGCCGTAATAAACGTAGCCATCTGGACTGCAGCAAATTCCTCGTGAGATCGGACTGGTCCCAAAGTTGTGCTTGATTGCCCAGAGAGGTTCGCCGCCAGAAGTCATCTTCGTGACCAATGGGCAGGCTCCATCCGTAACTTTGTGAAACAGAGAATCCCCTAATTCCCCTGCGAGAATACCACCTGATTGAAAAACGCTTCCCCGGGCGTCGACGTCTAGCGCATACACGTCTGCCCCGTGATCAGCATTCCACAATTCCTTGCCCGAGGGAGAATAGCACCGAGTTGTAATGAAGGCGGACTCTGGCGCCTCATCGTTGACATATTCGAGTTTCTTATAGTCCCGCTTTGTCTTTGGTGCCTCGAAGCTGCCAGGGTTGCCGCGTACGGCTTCCGGCCGCGTGACGCCTTGAGCCGCGATGAATTCAATTTGTTTAAACGGGCGTCGCTCAAGCGTGATCAAAATGCCTTCTCCTCATCGAACGATTCCAGCAAGAGCTCCATCCGCTGCGAGTCTTTCAGGTCATACGTAATTCCCACGACCTGCAGGTACCGTTCGTCGACGCCCAGCGTGGGATTGTTGCGGCTCAGTGTCAGGTTGCGGCCGTTGACCTTGGTGATCAGGTCGCCGATCTGATACTCCGGATGATCGATCCCTTCTAACGTGGCAGAACAACTTAAATCTGCGGCGTCTTCCAAGCCGCGAACCTGTTCAACGTAGGCCTGCAGTTGAATGAGATCGTACGCTTCGTCTGCAGTTGCACGGGCCGCGTGGAAAATCGACGTTGAATGCACTTGGCGATCGTGAAACTTATCACCCAAGTTTAGCCGCAAGGTCACATCGTCAGCGTTCGGGGACGTCTCGTCCCGAACCGCCGTGGCATAAGTTTTCGTGTCCCCGACGATAGTTGCCGTGACACGGACGCCGGTCGACGATGGATCATTCTGGATCGCTTCCCATAACTCTTTGGGAATGGTTTCAAACCAAATTCCGCATTCGAGCTGCAGCACGCTAAACGACCAGGTCGCCTTCTTCCATTTGCCTTCGTCGCTGGGATCTTTCCACTCGACCCAGATCCCACGAGATTCCAGCCGGTCACTGTCACCGTTCACGACCTGAGACAGGCAAGGTTTGAATTTCCGCGTGGTGCTGATGGTTGGACGATTATCAAAGATATCCATCACCATTATTGAACGCGGTATAATCTCCGGCCTCAGGCCATTCCATGCTCCGTTCTCGTTAAGAACAAGTTTATGCCCGGCGTGTGGGTGAGCTTTAGCCATGGCTGGGTCTTTTTCTAATTCCGTACGATCGAGACTGTCTTCAGAGACAGGCCAACAGAAAAACAGCTCGAACGTAGCCTCTCTCTCCATCAGGGATGTGCAGCCGACGATCTTGTTAGCCAAGTTCGCAATGTCATAGTTCAGGCTGAGGTCTGGGACTTGAGTTTTCGCCGGATCCAAAGTTTCGCCGGGCCGCTGCAAGTACAGTTCCTTCTCGATTCCCCTGTTACGCAGGAAGAAACGGAAGCGTCTCACCGAGCGATCCGTCTCCGGATCCAGATCAACGTCGATCGTCCAACTACAACCGAACGGCTCCAATAATGCATCGAGCAGTTCGGGCAAGTGTCTGCCGGCCGGGAGCGAGAGATTCTTCAGCCGTTCATGGTCAATGTCGATTTCGCCAAGTTGCACCGAGCAGTCTGCCCTGCTCGGATTCTTTATGAAGGTTTCGCTCGGATTGCAGAGCCAAATTAATGTGTGCACGGCTTCATACAGTCGCCACTTTGTGGGCGTCTGCATGTGATGCGACCTTGCGGCTGCGGTGTCCACCGAGGCCGCATCAAAGAACAAATAACAATCGTTGCGTGCCCCCCATTCTCTGTTGCTGCGGTTGCCTTTGATTTTGTCGTCAATCTCCGGGTTAAAGACTAACTTGTGATCGACCTCGTAAAAATATTGCGTAAAGAATCCGTTCTCGGAGAATGGAATCTTCCCCAACGGGTCGCCGAACAAATGCTTGTCGATTCGCACGGTCCAACTGAGAGTTTCAGTCTGCCCGATCGTCAACGGCTGAGCCGCCAACTTGCCCCAAAACAAGACTCGGCTGACCTTACCGAGGAAGTCCACTTCACGCACTTCGACTTGGCGGTTGATTGCTTTGGGCGTCAGTGTATCGACGATGTGTTCCTGGTCTTTTGCCAACAGATAGTCCAGGCTCATCACGGCGACGCGTTGAGATCCGGCCGGACGTTCAATTCGGGTAGGGATCAAGAAATCAACTTCATCAGCAGACGTGGGCGCACCGCCGGAGCTGTCACCCAGCAACACGACGAGTTTCGTGTAGGCTCGGGACAGTTCGGTGAGTTTTGGCGGGGCTTTAGGAGCAGCTGGCATTTATGAAAAAACCTAGTACGCAGTGAGGGTGAGGCCGGTTGGCGTTGGCGGTCCGGCCGCATCGGCGACGAAGGTGATCGTGTCGAGCTGCAGCTCGGTGGATCCACTCTTGGCGATCAGGGCAAACGTGTAAGTCGCTGCGTCGGTGAGAGCTTCAGTTTCGATTGTGTAATTGCGGGTGTTCTGGATCGAATCGTATTCCGTGGCGACGTCGGCCAGACTGCCCGGACCGGCTGTTTTGCGAATCACGAGCTCGTCGGGCGGTGTGCCGTGCGTGGTCGGAATGTACGCAACTCGCATCGCGTAGATCCCGCCGTCGCGTTTGTCTGCTGCGATGATTTTCCCTTCGCCGTGGATCTCCGGAACAATCTCGCCGGCGTCGTCGACGCCGAGCCGCAGCGGATCAAAGTTGTGCGTGTTCTCGACGTGATCCCAGAACGTCCGGACCTGGATCCACACCGTTTGGTCCTGCCATTCGGGCGGGACAGTGTAAGCCAGATTGTTAGTTGGATCTGCAGCCTGGGCGAGAATGCAGGCCTTCTTTAAACCGTTGGAAATCGTGAACCCAGAGCCGCGCACGAAGCGGCAACCCAAGATTCGAAGCTTCCGGAACTGGACCGCGTCCGGACCGTCACCAACGCCGGCATAAAGGCTCGCGCCTCGGCCGGTGAATGGCTTGTGGTTGTATCGATTATTAGTCTGCAAAATTCTCATGCGGATCCAATGACTGGGAAAAAATCTTCGCCGCGAAGAGTGACGCCGCTGATGACGACGGTGGCCTTCAGGTTGTATTCGCAGTCGTCGACAAAATTGGGATTGGCGACGATCGTCTCGAACTGATTACTCGAGGCTGGCCCCACGGGATCGGTACCGCCCCCGAACTGTGAGAGCTCCGTCTCAAATTCAAAGCAATCAAATACGCAGGTGTCATCTTCACCCAGCGTGACCGGTTGCCCGTTGAACGTGACCGCTGCATAGACCTGCACGAAATTCCCAGCCGTGGAAGTCACGTTCATTCCGACCTTAACCACGTAGCCAGGCGGGATGTCACCTGGGCTGCCATTCGCCACGATGCTGCCGGCAGAGACCTTCACCTGCTGAGTGTCGAGCAGCAAGTCGGCCGCGAGATTGATCGCACCGCCGGTGCGACGCATGGCATCAACCCAAAACGCGGCGATCGCCGGCGTTGCATTCAGGTAAGCCAGGTCGATCGACGCGATGTAAGCCGATTCGATCGCGCCGCCGCCATCGGTGCTCTCGGTGCCAACTAGTCCTTTCGTTGTGGCCGATCCCGCCGATTTGAATGTGTGATCGGACCAGTCGAGCAGTTGCCGTGCGGCATTCCAAACGACGTAATACACGTTGCCGCCGGCTAAATCGGAGATCACTTGGAGATCGGTGGCCATGGTCGAATCCAGAAGAAGAGGAAGAATTATTTCGTGCGAAATACTGTCGTTCACGGGACGGTGATTTCAGTCCCGTGAACCGTCATCACGACACGACTGCCGGACGCCGAATAGACGTGCAGCACCTGGCCGGCACGCAACGTCATCTGGCGGTACCGGGGAATGTGGCCATTAGCCGCGATCACGGTTGTTGGCTGAATCAGATGGCTGTCGTCAGCGGTACCGATCGCCACCTTCACCGTCTCCGCGTTTGAGCCGTCCTTATTGACCTGGTCCCAGCCGCTGACATTCCAGACCTTGCCAGTGGGGACGGTGCCGAGTGCCTGCCATCCAGAAGTGAGCACGGTCGGTGAAACCAACGGACCGCCCTGCGAGAGCGTTGCCATGAGAGCCCCTATTATGTGAAAAGTAGAATGCTGGCTGAGCTGTTGCCGCTGCCGCCGGGAAGATCGTGATAGATTGTGAGTCGCATCCAATCGATACTGTTGTTTGGCACTCCGGAGAGCGATGAAACCCGTAGCCGCAACGAGAAGTCACTGCTATTACAAATTGCAGCTGTCGGACTGAATCCCCAGCGATCAGTCGGCCCGCCCGCCGATAGGATTAACCAGGGGCCGGCTCCGCCCGGACCTGACGGGGATTTGCTCAGCCCAATGCTCGAAACGCCGGCGTTTGTTGAGAGAGTGAATTCTTTACCGCCACCGGAGCCGGGGGAATAAAACCTCAGTTCTGCAAATATTCCGTAGATTATATGTGTCGTGGGTATTTCAAACCCGAAGTTCGACGCGACTAAGTAATCACTGGTATCGACTCCGGATAAGCCAATATTTGCGGGAGTGTTATCCTCCGTCTTAATGTTGTCCACGTTTGACCAAGGGTGCCCGTTGAATTCACCAACGTTCGCCGCTGTGCCTGGATACGCGAGATCAAACACACTGACCTCGCTTTCTAAATCGAGAAGTCCAAACCGTTGCCGTAGAGCAAGTACACCCCTGTCGACAGGCATTCCAGCGTAAAGACGTCGCAGTGATTCGCCGTATTCGTCAGCGTGGGAGCGACCGCGCTGGGATGGACGGTCCCGGTAGGCCAGGTGACGGTGTTTCCGCCGCTTGATCCCTGTCGCAACACTACCGTGATTAATTGGCCAACTGAGATGTTGCTCAGGGCTAGAGTACGGCTGGACCTCGCTGAATCCATATCTAAGCGAAACCGGTTGTCGTTCGCGCAATCGATTGTGACCGTTGAGGCGTCAGTGAGTGACACACGGGCTTCGCGGGAATGAATCTTATAGTCCGACCCGCTCACCACGACCGTGGTTCCCTGCCCCCCGCTGACAGTTGGGAGCGTAGGGACAGTCACGGTGCAATTCACCGTGTAGGTGTTGCCAACGTGCGTGACGTTCATGCCCGTGCCGGCAGCGACGACAGGCAGGTCGCTGACCTGCACGGCTGCGTCGACATAGATAATGTCACCCTGCCGAGTGACGTAGAGGCCATAGTTTGTCCGGATCTCAAATGGATCATTGGGCGGCTGATGGAAGTCGACCAGGCCGAATAAATCACATTTGGTGTCGAGCTCGTCGTCGATCGAGTCGAGAGTGTCTTCGATCGCGGCGATTGTTGCGGCAGTCGTGACGACGTAGGAGTCCAAATACGTAAACGCTGCTTCGGCCGTGGTCGCGTTGCCCAGATGAGTTTTGCTGTCGGTGCCGACCAGCAACGCGCCTTCTCTGCCAGACGTTGTATCAGCCAGTTGCGGCTTCCGGACCGAGTTGTTGAACACCGTCATTCGGCACCTTCTTCCCAGTCAAAGTCAAATCCCACGTTTAACACGCCGTCGGCGATCGCAGCCGTCAACCGTCTGCCGTTCTCGTCGATCGCAACGTCGGGCGGGTACACCAGGGCGTCAACGGCCATCTCGGCCGGTGTGCCGGCATTGCCAAAGGGCATGGCGTCGTCGAGCGGCATGACGCCGTAGATCCACTCGCCGTTCGCATTCACTGCCGGCAACTCAAATCCATAAGAGCCGTCGCCCAGGTAAGCGACACGAGCCAACGCCAGCGAATAATCCACGGGCTCATTCGCAGCCGGGCTGGCACAGATTGCAAACCATCGAGAATCGGTCGGGAACGAGGCTGCATTCCAACCAATCCGGAAACGGTTCCACGGCCGACGTGGTAGCTGGCTCCCGAAGTTCGTTGCCCGGTCAGCACTATCGACAATCAACACGGTGATCGGCGTCGGGCAGTGAGTCGGTTGCACCTGGCCCGTGGCCGAGAGCTGCCCCGCAAAATTAGAAACACCGACTAATTTCCGGCCGGCATAAATCTGGACGAAGCGATCCGTGTGCGCAGTCGCGATCGTCACCGTGAGGGCGTTCCGCCCGGCCCACGAAATATCCTCAACAGTGAATTCACCAAGTGACGCACCCATTATGGTCCTAACTGCCTCCAACGAATTTCGACTTCAACCCACCAGCCAATTTTGTTGTCGGGCAGCGGGCTGCCCTTCATCGTGATCCCCTCGAACGTACAACGTTGCAGGGTGCGATTGATCGCCCCTGTCTGCACAATCTTGCCGTTCGTCGGAACATTTTTATTCAGCGTTTCAATCGCGTTTTCGAGCTGCTCACCCGATACGAAGCTGTTATAGAACACCGACTCCATCACGATGTCGCGGCCAGTCCGTTCGCCTCGTATTTCGCTTTCACCCTCCAGCCCGAAATACGTTGTGCGTGTAAGCTGCACGCCCCACGGACCGAACTTTGGTCGGCCATGCAGGCCTGGGATCGGTGTCCCTCGAAAGGTCAAAGGCATTAGCGACCTCCAGGCGCAGCGAGCGCGACAGAGGCCGGTTGTTTGGTTGGCTGATTAACCGGCTTCGCCACCTTCACGGGGGGCTTCTGGGTGTTGGCGATCGTGGCCGCTGTGTTCGCCACAAGCGCTGAAGTCAGCAACGCGGCCCCATCTGCCGAGATGGGACGCGCACTCGATGTGTTTCCGTGGTTCCCCGCGAGGTCCTGTGTGACTGCGGTTCCGATGTCTTGCAAGTTGGGCGGCCCGGCGTCGCGTCTGTTACCGGACTCGATAATTCTCCCGTTTGCATCCCGCTTGATGCCGCGCAGTTGATCTGCTGTTTGCTGCAGCGATTCAGCTCGCGACAATTCTTCGGGCGTAGGAGCTCGCGGCGTACGAGACGCAAATGGGTTCCACGATCCGACTGTCGGATTACGTAACGCCTCAGCCTTGTTGCTGAGCGCAAACGCGGTGTCGTTGGCCGTGCCATTGCCGACGTTGAACATCCTGGCCTGGATGAAGCGTTCGGTCCAACCAGCCCCAGCAGCCCTCAGAGAATTTTCCAATCCTTCGCGGGCGATCGACGTGCGGGCGCCTGCCTCATCCTTAATGGCGAGTTTGTCGGCTCCTGCTTTTAAGGTCCGGTCGGCCGCCGATTGTTGTTGGAGTTTCTGCGAGTTCACGCGCTGCATGGACTTTTCGTAGTACGCCCCAGCTTCGGCGAGTTCGGGGATTGTCTCCAAAGCAGACTTATAGGCGTCCTTGGTTTTGTTGCTGCCCTTCGACAGCAGTTCGTGGGTGGCAATCAAGGCACCGGATTCGATGTCCATCGAACCCTTTTTACCCTTACCATCGCCCAACAGGTCTTTGCGCATCTTGTCGCCGGCGTCGGTCCAGAGAAATTCAATCTGCTGGGCTGTCGTCGTTAGACCGGTTTTGTATTTTTCATTCGCAAGCTTCAGCTGAGCGGCGATTTTCTCGGAGGCAGTGGCAGACTGCCGGCCCATCAAGTCTTCCATCGCCACTGACATCGCCGTGGGAAGCGCAGTGGCTTCTCTCGCCGAGTTACCGTAACCGCCCAGGCCGATAATTGTGGGAACGACGTTCGCCGCGTATGAAGCCTGATCCTTGACGCGCGAGACTTGTTGACCAGCAATGTTCAGCCCCATGAGCTGCTCGTCTTTGCCGCCAAATTTTCTCTTCATGCCGACCAGCGAACCGGCAATATCTGTGGCGCCTCGTTGTGGCGAAGTGGCCATCGCCAAATCCGCCGAGTCCAGCGCCTGGGCTGCGAGCAATTCACCGCGGGCAGAAAGAGCATTGCCGTATGCGTCATAAACTTCTTTGACCGTCTTCCCGATTTTCGGCGCCGTCGCCTCGGCCCTAGCAGTCAGGTCATCTGCCGTGATCTCAGGATCGTCACCCAACGCAAAGATTGCCGCGCGTTGTTCTCCGGCGGTGTCGAGCTGGCGATCGGCAGCCGTTTTTTGCCGATCGAGCATGTCGTCGTATTCTGCTTTCAATGTGCTGACTACAGTCGTTGCTGTTCCGAGAATTCCCGTGATGCCTGTGAGCTGTGAGGCAAATTGACCAGCCGTACTGAGTACCGAATTGCCGAAACCGTTCTGACCAGCTTCCGCTTTGCGAAGCAGGTCGTTTTGATTTTTGAGCTCGGCGTCGTATTGCTTCTGGGTGATCAGCTTCCTTTTCAGCAGATCGTCAGCGTTCTTAATCGCTCGCGCATACTCCTGCTGCGGAGTAACAGCGAGAGCCTTAATGCGAGTCGCATCGGCAAGATTCTTCTGCAGAGATTGGTCTTGAGCGTCCAGATTCTTTTTGGCCAGGTCGACAGCCATTGCATAATCGGCTTCAGAGATTTCTCCCTCATGCAGCAATTTGTTAGCTCGGCCGAGCGCCTCTGCGTACTCACTTTGCGGGGTCACGAGGGACGCTCGAAGCTTCGCCCCTTGACTGGCCAACTCAGCCTGTGCAGCGGTAACTTTGGCGGTGTCTGCCTGGACCTTCTTTAAGGTTCCGTCCTGAGCTTCAAGCGCGAGTCGTGCCTTATCCACGGCCAACGCGTATTGCGCTTCGGAGATCTCTTCTGCGTTCAGCAGCTGGTTCGCCCGGGCCAGGGCATCTGCGTATTCGCTCTGAGGCGTGACGAGTGACGCGCGAAGCTTGTCCCCTTCTTTGGCCAACGCCGCTTGTGCGGCCGCAACGCGAGCGGTCTCCTGTTGGATCCGGTGCAGGGTTCCGTCCTGCGCCTCCAGCGTTTTCTGGGCTTTGTCGACGGCCGTCGCGTATTGTTGTTCGGTGAGCTTGTTAGCCCCTCGCAGCGTGTTGAGCTCTTCTAATTTGTTATTAAAAACGTCCTGCGCGGTAACCTGCTCAGCGAGCACTCGTTTTGCGGCCATGCCCAGTTTGTCGGCCGCGGCTTCCTCTTCCTTCATCATTTTGACCGAGATCGCGATGCCGTCTGCATACTTTTGCTCGGTCAAAGTGTTGGCCTGACGCAACGCCTGCAGCTCCGACATCCGCCGCAGGTGCGCATCTAATGGTGACTGCAATTGCTTGAGCCACTTCTCGGACGTTGCTCCGAGCTGCCGTTGCGCCTGATCAGCCTTGAGCGATTCGGGAGCGATGTTGCCCAACGTCCGGATGAAGTTTTCCGCTCCCTTGGCGTACCGCTCCCAAGCCTGCTCCACCTTGGCAGAGCCGGTTGTCGCGAAGTCGACGTTGACGGGAGTTGACATAGAAAAACTCTACAAGAACAGCGAGGCAATCAAGACGTCTCGGACGGTTGGAACGTAGTCCGGGGGAGCCAGGCCACGCGACCACCGCCAGGCGATCAGGTAGGCGGAGTTTGTGCAGCCAAGAGCGCTGCCATCTTTTTTTTTGCCACGTCACGTTCGATCGCGAGGAGTGTGGCGAGGTCGCAGCTGTTACAGGCCAGCGAGAACCAGCTGTCGTCAGACAGCAACCGCAAGTGCGAGATCAGATCAGGAAACAGCCGATAGTTCAGCGTGAGCATGTCACGCACGTACTGCCGAAGTTCCTTCTCAGGAGAGGGTAAACTAGTCTCGATGTGGGTTTTCAGCTCGTTATAAGCCCACATTCCGCGATCGTACATTTGGCGGTGTGTGGCACACACTTCGCGGGCTTCTTCGCCGTTGTCGTCCAATACGAAATCATGAGGCAATAATAGAATGTTGGGGATGATCCAGGTTTGTTCCTTGAGCTCGACGAAATGCCCACGGAACAACTTCGTGCGGACCAGATCTCCCGGCGTAAGTGGTTCGGCACCACTGACGCCCCACCAGAACCTGCCGGCCGGAAGGTTTCGCACCTTGTCGGGCTTGGCTGGTTTCCACTGCAGTTCATTCGGCCGGTAAACCGGTTCGGAACCGGTCCATACGACGTACAATCCCGCGCCCCCGTCAGGGCCATTGGCGATTAAGTCACCGAACTGCGGCCCCTCATCGTCCGGCCGGAGCAGTTCGCCGAGCCCCACGGCTGTCAGGTGTTCTGGGTTGGCCCCAACTGCGCGAGGAATGTAAATCGAATAATGCATCTGTGAAACCTGCGTTATGAGATCAGATCACGAGGAAGCCGCGACTCACTAGGAGACCGCGACGTTGTCTTTCAAAATGCGAATGGTCAACGTGACGGGGTCTGCCCCAGCGTTGGTCAAATAGATCGCGGTGATGTCACCGACAAGCTTGTCGTCGGCCGGACTGCCCCAGATTAGAGGCGAGGTCGGCGTGATGACGGCGGTCTGATCGGGCTCGGTGGTGGAGTTCGTCTTGAGCGTGAGCGTGCCACCCGTGACCATCAGTAAACCGCCAACCCGTTCCGACGCGAGCGAGGAAAACAGGTAGTCGTCATTGGTAACGCCGCCGGCTACCGTATAGCTTTGGCGCTCATCGCCATCACTTTCGACCTGTTGTTGGCTCTGCAACATGGAACTGCCATCCGTGGTCCATTCGTGCCGAATCGTAGTTAGCATGGCTCACCTGATTTAATTGAAATTGGGATTAAGAATCGGACGCGGCCAGGGCGGGCGAACGGACTAAGGAATCGTGGTAGCAGTGGCGATCGTCAGCGGTCCGCCCGTTTGCATGGCGGTGATCTTGACCATCGTGTTGTCGCCTTTGCTGCCACTGAGACTTTCGACCTTATACGAGCCGGCCGTCGCTCTGGCCGAAATGTGATTGTTGGTGTTTGCGGCATAACGCCCGCCGCCGGCGACGACACGCTGCAGATAGGCCGCGAGTCCGTTGGTAATCGGGTAAGTTCCACCCAGCGTCAGCGTCGAAATAATCCCCAGGTTAAGGCACTCGACCTCGATCGTTGGAGCTCGCTTTTTAATCACGCAGATGCGGGGATAGAGTTCGCCGTCGGCTCGCTTGATTTCCACTTCGAGACCGGACTTCACGCGAAACGACTGCACGCCTTCGAGCTGCGAATTCTCAAAGATGACCTTGCTCATCGCGTGCACGGAGTTGGCAGCCGCCGCCCCCGTGAGTGACTGGTTGGTGTTCACAACCAGGGGCAAATTTGTGCCATCGAACAACGGGACGTAGGTGCAACTAATGTCGGCACCTTCTTTGTCGTCCTGCTTGGCACCGAATTCCTCGATATAGAGGAAGCCGAGGGTGCTCGTTAAGGTCATGTGGGCGCCAGCACCCGCATAGATGCCGCCGTTCTGGCGCAACTGGTATTGCAGTTTCGCGAGCGTTTCGATCGATCGCCCGCTGCCGAAGTTGCAACCGGCCAACACGGTTTGTGTGTCGCGGGAAGTGACCTTCACCTTCGGCTCGGCGTAGGCGGTGGCAATTAACAACTGGTCGACGGTACCGCCGCCCATCGCGATGAGGGCTTCGATGCCAGGTGAGGGATCGACCTGGTCCAGTTGGTTAATCACCAGGTCGTCGAATGAGCCCGGATGAATCTCGTGTAATCTGGGGAGAGCCATGTCAGCATTCCTTTGCTGTTTACTTAATGATTCGCACTCGGACGCGTTTCTGGATTCCGGGTTGATTTGCGAGGCGGGTGTATTCGTCGGCCCGGACTCGGATTAGCGTGTTGGTTTCATCTTTTGCCACGACTTCCATTTCCGCAGCACGTTTCAGAATGTTGATTCGGGCGCTGACCTGGCGCTGAGTGAACCCGTTAAATGTCTTGCCCTTGGCCCGGGCAATTCGCCTGGCTGCGTCCTCGTCCATTAGCCGGCCGGTGACACCTTCGACGGGCAATCTCATTTTGAGTTTGGCCCCTTTGGGAGTCGCAACAATTTGTCGTTTCGTCGTGATCTCTCGCCGGCTCGCACCGCTAAAAACGTTGTCGATCTTATGTCCGACGATTCGAAGTTTTCGTTTGTTGTATTTGTCGCTCCGCTTGAGATAACCGTACTTTGCGCCCGCGAACGGCTCGAAGTGCCGCGGCATGTGTTTGTGAAAGTGATACTCCGCCATGAAGTAGTTCGACTCGCGGAGAAAGTTGCGGTGGTCGCTTTGCAGAAGACTGGGGTCACGAGGAAACGTAATCTCGATATCAGTCTTCGGCAGTGATAGTTCCATCGCTAATCCCACTCCACAAGGAAGGCCACCTCGAAGAACAATTCCCCTGGCACGTTCGAGGCCTCTTCTCTGCGTTCGTCACACAATGACGGGGCCACCAGGCGAGTAAACTTTCGAGCGTTCCAATACTGGCTTCCGTCCGGAGCTGGTGTGTTTCGACGCTCCATCATCTCGACTAATATTGCACCGATTGCGTTACAAAAGTCCTGAAAAGACGACCGCGATTTGACCGGGTAATCGGGGTGTGAAACAAACTCCAAAGTAAGAATCACCGAACCGGACGAACGCCCAAAATCGTCGTATTCAAACTGAGCCGCATCATCATCCGTGATGATTGCCCAGGGCCGGGCGGGATACTCTGGTTCGTCCGTTTCCTCATCTGATTCAATGGGTTCATTCACATCCACGATCGGATAGTGAATTGATCGCAGGGCTGCGGCCGCATTTGCAGCCCCGACCTTAGCCTGAAATGTGGGACATGCTGCGAGCAACGCAGCCAGGCCGGCCAAGGGCAACGAGCACGGTCCGCTCGCGTTGATTGCCATCCTATGTCCCCCTTCGACGGGCGATCTTCTTCGCCATCGTCTTCACGCAATTGACGGCAATAGTCTGGTTAAAGTCATCCCGTCCGCCCCGCCCGGTGATCTTCAGTTTCTCGCCGTTGGCACGAATGAACCAACCGTGCATGCTGATTTCGATCGACGCAGGCAGGTCCACCGTCCCCTGCTCAATAATCTCTTCAACCTCGGTTGTTCTTAAGAACGGGTCAGTGGGCAGGAACTCAACAATCGCGTTGATGGGTGTTTGCCGTGGCGGGTCAAACGCAGGATCAAAATACGTGACCTGCTCGCCGAAGCCCCGGCCTGGGTCGCGGAGCAGGCTGGCGTTGGCCGCAAGCAGGTCACGTAATCCCATGATTCGCCTAAACTATTTCACGTGAAATAAAGAACCGCGAGGGGCCAGGCTGCGCCAAAAGAGAAGGCTCGGTGTGGTGAGCCGCCCCTCGCGGAAGGAGGTTTTACTGCCGACGGCAGTGATTAAGGCTTGTTGCTGAGCTGTGCCTTGATCGTTTGCCAGGGGATGCCGAACCCGACGTTGCGACTGGTGTCGACCTTGATTAAGGCCTCGTCGTTCAAGCGATAGTATTCAGACTCCGGACCGAACACTTCGACGGACAGTTCTTGCTCTTCCTGTCGGATGATCGGCTTTTGAATGCCGTCCATGCGACTGACCGTGAAATCGGTTTCCCAATCGAGGTCGGGATTGATGTCGAATTCGATTGAAAACATCGTGTTAATCAGTGGGTTATTAATGTTGCCGCCGCCGGCTACAGCCAGCGTTGGTGACGTTATCGCTTGGCTGGCGACAGCCATTAAGCTGATCGGCACCATCACGAGGAACTTGCGAGCGAGGCGGTTTCGTGATCGACCTTGTTCGTCACGGAAGGCGAAGAACAAGGGGATAATGGCATTAATGGCCATGGCGAACTCGTACGCAGTTGGGGCACCTGCACTCACGACGGCGAGCTCCGGGACATCGTCTTTGTCGATGAGGTTACTGTAGTCCGCCCCGCCGTCGTTATGGGCTTCGTAGAAGAACGGGAAGCCGGTTGAGCAGATAGCGGCCTCGCCGTTATTGAGCAGCTCGCTGGCGAGCTCCATCCAGTGAGTGAGTCCTGTCTGGCTGAATTCACCGGTGCGCTTGCTGAGTTGCCCGGTACGATCTCGCCGCAAATCCCACTTCGGAATACGGAGACCGTTCCGATAGACCTTGTTGCGGATGATCATCACGTTACTGGTCAGTGCCGGCGGATTGAAGGGGCCGATCGCCTCTTCCATCTTCGGCACGTTGCTGGTCATTGGGTACTGGCCTTCGGCCGAGTTCACGCCACCTTGATATTCAGTCATCCCGTCCAGCCAGGTGGCCTGGGTCTGAATTTCGAGCTGCTCGAAATAGTTCGCTCGAATCTCGGGACGACTAAGGAGTTGAGTAGACGACATGTTGAGCGAATCCTTTCGCTGGACGGTTGGAATTAAACTGAGTGGTGGACCGATCCGCATCCGACGAGTAACCAGAACAGCAACTAAGACAGACGGCTGCCGACGTGGTAGTTAAGGAACACGTCCACCTCGAAGCCCGAGGCGATCAATCCGAAATCCGATCCCGTGGTGACGGTCACGCGAGGGGTTGAAGCTGCGGTGAGCACAGCGTTGTCGCTACTGCCCGGGGCGATCGTTCCCACAACTCCGGTTGCGAAAACACTGTTGGTGGCCACCGCGCTAAAGCGATCGACATTGCCGCTCTCGCCCACCTGAATCGTGGCACTGGTGTCGCCGGTGCCGGCAGACTTAGTGACGGCGAGCCAATCCAGGAAGCGAGCCCCCTGGGGAATTGCCATCCCAAAATCGTAGTAGCCGCTGGTGCCGCCACCATCAGTCATGGCAGCTTTGGTAATGGTCGCCGCGATTGTGCAGATGTCTGAAGAGCCGTCGAATTCGACGATGGCCACTCCACTACGCACGTACCGAATGAATTGGCCGCACTTGAAGCCGGCACGCAAGGAGAGCGTGCCACTGTCCTGAGCAAACACTGGAGCACCGCGAACGGCGTCCGTGATCGCCGCATTCGGCAACAAGACCTGAGCTCGATATCGAGGCCGGTAGTATCGAAGCAACTTGCCGCCGGCTGCGCCCAGGGTGTTGTCGCAAGTCACCATCGCGTGCCCCAACCATGCATCACCGAGCTGGTAGGGACGTGCGTAGCCGAGATACAAGCCGCCCATTGCGCCTTCCACGATTTTTGTCGCTGCCGCACAAGGCTGTTCGTCCCACACCTGGCCGATGACGTCTACTCGCATCGGTCGTTCTTTAGTCAACGCTGCCATGACGATTCCCCCTGGGGAAGAGATGTATTAAGAAAGGCCCCACTGAGTTGCCGCGACGATCAACTCGTGCGCGATTGGCCTGGGCGAAATGGCGACACCGAGCTGGTGTCGGCGAGGCAATCTCAGTGAGGCAGTTTGTTACCGATTAAAATGGCTGGTCAGCAGGCGAGGAGAGAACTATTTCTTACCGTACTTCGATCGCCATTCCCCGTGGCAGTGCCGCCAGTCGACATCGAATGCGGCCTTATTCCCGTTGAACTCTTCACGCAAGGCCGCGGACTTGTTCCACAGGTCCGAGCCTTCTTGTTCGAGGGCGGATTTGCTCGTTCCGGAGCTGTCCTTAGACGCCCCCTTGTCTTCTTTGTCACTGGCTGCGAATTCGACCGTCGGGTCTTTGGCCTTTTCAGTGAGTTCAGTCACCTTCTTTTGCAGCTCGCCATTCTCGGCCAGAAGCGTGTCGTACTTCGCGGCCTTGGCGTCGGTGACGCTGAAGCCTTCTTTAGCCATGCATTCAGAGATGAATGCAGTGTCATTCGGGAACGCGGCCGTCAGGCCAGCCAATCGAGTACGCTCCTCTTCCGCTCCAGCCTTTTTGCCGCTGTCCTGGATCTCCTTCACGGCCTTGTCATTGGACGCCAGCATGTCGGCAGCGCTCATCCCCAAGGGAATCTCTTTAACGCCGGCAGATGCCTGACCACCGTCGTTTTGCTGTTGGTTGGCCGGAGGAGTTGCTGTCTGAGTTGCCATTAGAATTGTCTCCAGTGATCACATCCCGGCCGACCAGCTCGGCCAACACTTTGTCAAAGCTGGCGATCCGATCCGCCAACCCAATTGAAACTGCGGTCTTGGCGTCGAACATCCGGGCGTCGGCCCAATCCTTGCGGACCAGGTCAGTACTGACTCCACGATTTCGAGCGACGGCCGAAATGAACATGTCGTATGAGGCGTCGACGTCCGCCTGGCGAACTGCGAGCTCCTCGTCGGTGGTCGGCAGATAGGGACTGCCCCAGGCCTTCTGGGCCCCGGCCCGAATCACGTCCACCCGAATGCCGTCGTCCGCCAACATCTTTGTGTAATCGAACCGCATTTCGTAAACGCCGATCGAGCCAATCTCGCCCGATTGTGTGATGACGATTTCGGATGCCGCCGACGTCAGCCACAGCCCGGCCGAGGCGCACAGGTCGTTCACGACGGCGATCACCTTCTTGTATTTTCGAGCCTCGAAAATCACATCAGAGCAATCAGGGCAGCCGTAGATTCCGCCGCCTGGCGTCTCGACATCGAGCAGGATTGTGTCAACGGCGTAGTCCGCGACCGCCAGCCGAATGAGGTCCGCAAAGTAATCGTAGCTGCAGCCCCACCACCAACCACGCTTGAAGAGAAATCCGCGAAGTGGCAGGACGGCGACTGTCTTGACCAAATCGTAGGGACGATATTCTTCGTCCCGTTGAGTGTACAAATTGAGGCTAGATTTCTTCTCGTCGACTTCGGGTTTTCCCAGTGCAACTGCCTGGCGAAGCGAGTCGAGATAGCCACTATGGACCGCCAGGATTTCAGGGGGTAGGGTCTGTTGCATGCTTTCCCCCTGGTGCGTTGAAGGTTAATAATTTAAGTCGAGCATCAGCACGGCCATTAAGAAGGGCCGCAGGAACGTTTAGTAGGCCTGCAGTTTTGGCGTGGTAGTCAGCCAGGTAGCGAGCAATCGCGGCGTCCTCAGGCCTGAGGGCCAGGGGAGTGAACGGTGGAAGTTGATCAGACTGCATTGAACGCTCTCTTTCCGCGACGCTGGTCGCCCCAGCTCATCTTCATGGTCTGGTCAACTGCGATATTGAAGCCGGCTGCCTTGGCACGCTTGAGAACCTTCTCATCCTCGCGAGCCAGGTCCTGAATGACGGTTTCCCAGTCCTCGCCCAGTAGGTTGCGAGTCGCGATAGAACGGGAGCCGAAGCTATCCTGGATGGCGATTCGAGCGGCCTGCGCATCCTGAAGAGGCTGGGGGCTCGGCCAGCCAGGCAAGCCCCATTCGTGGGCGTACATGTCGCTGACGCGAGGGTAACGCCCGCGGGAAATCATCACTCCCATCCACCAGTTATAGAGCTTGTCCAGCTTGGTGGAGTACCAAAACTGCTCTTCGCGGAAGCGACGCTGAGCGGCAGC
>JAZKFE010000415.1:0-781 GCA_040386595.1 Planctomycetota bacterium
CCGAACCGCTTAGTCATTCGACTCCCAGTAGACCCAGCGGTTCGGCAGGAGCCTCACCCTCCCAATGCTTCGAATCATGCTAAATTCAAGGTCTCTGGAAAATCTGCGTTCAGTCCACAGAGTGAACAACGACGATCGCCGCCAATCGTCATTTCCCGCGAACATTTCCGAACATTTCAATGTGCAATCGCGAGCTGTATTGAAAACCATGTTCGCGAGCTGTCTCCTGCAGCCACCCCGATTTCGCCTCGATCTCCGCATTGGTTCTGGCCTGAGGCATCACCCACACCAACTCCCGAGGCAGCGGAGGTGGGGCCTCTATAAAGGCCTCCAGTTCGGTGATGTCGGAACGCTGATCAATGACAAATTTCAGTTGCGTGGGATATTCGGCGACCAATTGCTGCAACACCGGGCGATTGCAACGTTGACGGGCATGCCGGGCGGCCCATCGAGCCGAACGCTCGACCGATGGCTGCGAGTTACTTAATTTGGGGCTGATCGACATCAGCGCGGCCGCGACCGGACGATAGACAGTGCCTGCCGTTTCGATCGTGATCACTCGTCCGGCGGCCTGCAATTCTTGCGTCAGCGGCACCAGATCGGGCTGTAACAATGGCTCGCCACCGGTGATGACGACATGCTGGCAGTCATCGGCCAGCAATTCATCCAGCACGCTCCGCCACGGGCGTTGTTCGCCTTCGGGTTCCCAGGAGGTATAAGGAGTGTCGCAGAACCAGCAGCGCAGGTTGCAGCCAGTGGTCCGCAGGAACAGTGAAGTCGT
>JAZKFE010000415.1:791-2804 GCA_040386595.1 Planctomycetota bacterium
CGCGTACAGTCCCTCGCCTTGAAAGGATCGAAATATCTCCGCC
Organism: Planctomycetota bacterium; assembly: GCA_040386595.1. Lineage (GTDB taxonomy): Bacteria > Planctomycetota > Planctomycetia > Planctomycetales > Planctomycetaceae > JAKFVC01. Next base: position 835 of record JAZKFE010000415.1, read on the forward strand.
ACCCGCAACATCGGCTTATTTTCGTCTTTCAGTGTTCGTATCCGGCAAACCCTAGTTATAGCAGCCGCGACGGCGGGCGGGAAACGGGAGGCCGATGAGATTTCGCGTTGGTGAGTATTGATCGGTCCGATATTTCGCTACATTAGGCGCGTTTTGAGCCGTTTGGCTGCCGATATGGTGTGTCCGGCGCGTTCCCTCCAGGGCACTCAATCTCTCTGCAACTCCATCGCCGTCCCGGTTCAGGCCTTGAAGCCTGACCTGAGACACAGATCAAATCGAAAATCATGGAATTTGACGTTCTGATTCAAAATGGTACGGTCATCGACGGCACCGGGAAACCAGGGTACCGAGCCGACGTGGGGATTTTGGATGATCGCATCGCCGCCATCGGCAGGCTGGCCGGAGCGATTGCCGGGCAAGTGATTGACGCGACGAACAAGGTGGTGGCCCCCGGTTTTATCGATGTCCACACACATTCGGACGGCTGGCTGTTGAAACGTCCTCATCTGACACCCAAAACGACCCAAGGGTTCACGACGGAAGTCCTGATGGCGGACGGGATTTCCTATGCTCCCGTGAAGCCGCAGAATGCCCAGGAGTGGATTTACTACCTGCGGTCACTCAACGCACTCCGCAGCGACGAGTATCTCGGTTGGGAGAGTGTTGATGACTACATGCAAATCCTGCATGAGCGTACCGCTCAGAACTTCATTTCGCACATTCCTTACGCCAATATCCGTGTGAATGCCTGCGGATGGGGTCGCGGAATCCCTGACGATTATCAGATGCGCCAGATGCGCAAGGCCATTTGCAAAGGAATGGACGAAGGGGCCGTTGGCTTGTCGACCGGCTTGGACTACATCGCCGAGTTCTTCTCCTCGACGGAAGAACTGATCGAAGCTTCAGCCGCCATGGCTGAGCATCAGGGGTTGTATGTCACCCATATCCGGTACAAAAAGGGGAATCTGGTCGGTTTGAAGGAAGCGGTGGAAATTGCCAAACGAGCTGGCGTTCCCCTACATGTTTCGCATCTGAAAGGCAACACGCGGGACGAGGGTGAGGCGATCCTGCAGTACATCGATCAGGTCGCCCGCAAGGAAGTGGACTTCACTTTTGATGTCTATCCCTATCAGCCTGGCTCGACCATGCTGAATTCCCTGTTGCCCAACGAGATCTGGGAAGATGGTCCGACCGCCGTCGCCTCGAAATTGCTGGAACCCGAGATGCTATCGCGGTTCGCGGCGGGGCTGGATGCGTACAAGCTGGATCTGGAACACCTGAAAATCGCCTGGGTGCACAGCAAGGAAAACTCCTCACACCAAGGTCAAGTGGTTGCCGATTACGTGTTAGAATCGGGGCTGCCGCCGGCTCAGGCGCTGGCCAATTTGCTGCTGGAAGAACGCTTGGCAGTACTGTTGGTCTTCGACGAGGGCGAGAATAGCCTCGTCTGGCCGTTCCTGCAGCATGACCTCTACATGATGGGGAGCGACGGCATCTATTTCGAAGATGCGGTCACCCATCCGCGCATGTACGGTTCGGCACCGCGTTTGATTGGACGGGCCGTTCGCGAGTGGAAACTGTTCTCGCTGGAAACGGCCATCAGCAAGTTGACCTCAATTCCTGCTCGTCGCTTTGGTCTTAAGGACCGTGGCGAGTTGCGTGAGGGAGCGTTTGCTGACGTCGTTGTCTTCGATGCGAACACGGTTATTGACGAGGCGACGTTTGAAATCCCTCAGGTCAACTCTACCGGCATCGAACATGTCCTGGTGAACGGCATGCCGATCATCACTGCCGGCACGCCGATCATGAGCTTCCGCAGCAAGTGGCCCGGCCGAGCCTTGCGTTTTCACCAGTAAACCGAAGGTTTACCATAGTCGTTGTTCGCTCCGCGAACTGAACGCGATCGCAGTAGCGAGGTGGAATTCGCATTTAAATTCAATAACAGATTCCAGCCAGTAACTAGAAACACG
>JAZKFE010000415.1:2814-19557 GCA_040386595.1 Planctomycetota bacterium
TTCAGTTCGCGGAGCGAACAACGACTATGGCGACGATGGTCTGCCTAGGCCTTCATGGGGGCCAGTTTGTCGTGCAATTCCGCGACAGCACTCATCAGGCGTTCGCGAAGTTTGCCGGGTAGTTGATCCAACTGCTCCAGAACGTCGTCGTTCAAGGCCTTGTTGCAGCGTTCAATTGTCGAACAGAGTCGCTTGGCCAGTTGCTCGGGGGTAATCGCCTCAACTTGAGTCGGCTGTTCGGCGGCTTGGGCCGTCGGGGGATGGACGGCTCCGGAGTGAAACGGAGCGTAGTTGTCGCCACCCAGCGGATCGAGTTCCCGGGCCAGAGCGGCCATGCGGGCGGGGTCGGCATCGCTGCCCATTCCGGTTGGCATGGGGGGACGTCGAGCACCATCGCTGCCGACGCTAAACCCAGCTGGATCTTGGACAAACGCACGTTCGCCGGACAGGTAGCTGATGTGTTCGGTGGGCGATTCCGACGCTTCTGGCTCAGCCGTCAGATCTTCACCACGCAACGCTCGCCGCCAGGCTTTCATTTCGGCGACGGTGGACTGAGTTTCCTCCGCCCATTGCAGGCAGTCGGACGCATCGTCCCAGTTCAATGCCGAGTAGAAGTGTGACCACTTCAAAGAGGCGAACTGCGAACGCACATCGGAGAACGTTTCCCAGGCTCGTCGCCGCTGGTAAATCTGATCACCACTTAATCCCACCAACTGGCCGAAATCGGCATCGGTGCGGCCCCGGGCGTGGCGTTGAGTCCACTTGGAGGCGCACTCACCGACGACCCAGCGGCATTGGCTGATCGCGCGTTGTGCGGTTTGGATCAGGGATTCTTCAGTTTCATCAGCAGCGGGTGTGTGTTCTGTGTGCGACATATTGCTTGGGATCAACGCTCTCAGTGCAGAATCGATGGAGGAAAAGAAACTGGCATCACCAGTCAATGAGGTCCGGCGGTGATGCGAACGTTTCACATCAAATCGTAGCCTTGAACGGGTCGGTCATCATGAGAGAAAGGCGGCAGCGAATGCTAGCCGCGGGCCGTTTCGGCTCGGGCCCCGAAAACATCGGTGTGATCGTCTACGGGGCCGCAGTCTGTGAGCAGTTTACGGTCCTGCTCGCGTGATTCATTCGCGCGTTCAACTCGTTCGTTCCAGCATCCTAGCGAGAGACCCCGGCGATTGCCACGCTCTGGGTTCTCCCAATCCGGCCATCGGGCCGGGCCAGTAGGCAGCCTCTGCCCACTTCCGAAAATCGCCAAAGTCTACGGAATCGCTGAAAAAGTGAGGCTCTACCGAACCAAAGTCGTTGTTCGCTCCGCGAACTGAACGCTGCTCGCAGTAGCGACGTGGGATCAGCATTGAGATTGAATGACAAATTCCAGCCGCGTATTCCGAGCGCGTTCGGTTCGCGGAGCGAACAACGACTTTGGGGCCGACTGGGTGGCGTTTAACCTCTCCGCGGTTACTGGGAATTTGTCTTGTATCTCGATTTTTTATAGGTTGGTTGAACATCTCCAGCAGTTTGATACTATAAACGGCACTCTGGTTTTCTCCAGCCGCAACACTGCGTTCTGTGGTCACACAACTTCCGCGTTCTAACAATCCGTGGCAGAGGTGTCGCTTCAGACTCAACGGCTGAGTAACTGGTGGCGTTGAATAATTTATCCCCGAGAGACCTTTCGAGGTGCATTACCTTTAGAGATCTGGAGATTGTGTTCACGTCCGGCTGGGGCAACCCCGCAGAGTTCGGGCTTGTGACATGTGAAGTTACGTGGGTAATTCGCTCGTATGTGGCAACTTCTTTTAACACTCGTGTTCGCCGTGAAACGGCTCTTGCCCAGGAATCTGCGGCAAGTGTTTCGCGCTGTTCGGCAAGTGATGGTCTGGGCAGATGTTTCTGTTCCGTCCATTCCGGAAGTGCCAGCGATCGGATTGCTCGCGGCTGGTTGGTGTCCGCGCAGGTTAATGGCTGAGCATTCAGACCCGTTTTCGAAGACATTTTGTAGTCACTGCCAGGCAGCACTACGGCGCTCACATCTTCGCAAACAATACCTGTTATTTGGACCTCGACCAGCCATGTCCCTCGGATGTCTGCTTCCTGCTTCCGCGGCGTGAACTTGTGCTGAATCCCACGGTTTGTGTTTGATGTCTCTGGCCAGTATTACGGGTTTGCCGTAATTGCCTGCCAACGCCTCAATCTTGATCCGAGTTATGGGAAGCAGCCTCTCTTCCAGACGCACTCGATCGTCTCCGACTATCGTTGATGATACAGAAAGCGCGTTATGGTTGAATATATTATCGGAGCCTTGCTCGGGCTCGTGCTGGGGGCTGTCGCCGGATTCTTCATAGACCGGCTGATTAAGGGGACGGCCTACCAAACACGAGAGGAAATCCTCAAACAGGCTGGGCGAGACGCCGAAACCGTCCGCAAGCAGCAAGAGATTTCCAATAAAGAAGAGTTGATCACTCGCCGGGAAGCTCTCGACAAGGATATGGACCGTCTGCGTTCCGAACTGCGGGACCAAGAAAAACGCCTCGACCGCCGCGAATCGCTGCTCGACGATCAGCAGCAAGATATCACCAAGAAAGAACGGTTGCTGGAATCGACACAGCGCAAGCTGGCCGATCGCACCGAATCGGTGGAATCACGCGAGAAGGAAGTTGAAAAGGCCCTGCGGCAGCAACAAGACGAATTGTTCCGGATCAGCGGGTTGACTCAAGAATCGGCGACGCAAGTCTTGCTGGATCGGCTCAACAATCAGCTGCGGAACGAAACCGGCGCGATCATTCTCAAGCACGAGCAGAATCTCAAGCAGACCTGCGACAAGATGGCTCGCGAAGTCATCGGTATGTCGGTCCAACGCTACGCCGCCAGCCACACTTCGGAAACCACCGTCTCGTCTGTGGATATTCCCACGGATGAAATGAAGGGCCGCATCATCGGCCGTGAAGGTCGTAACATTCGGGCGTTTGAAAAGGCGACCGGGGTCGACGTGATTGTGGACGATACCCCAGGTGTGGTGATCGTTTCGGCGTTCGATAACGTCCGCCGCGAAGTGGCCAAGTTGTCGCTGGTGAAGTTGATCCAGGACGGTCGCATCCACCCGACCCGCATCGAAGAAATCGTCGGAGAAACTCAGAAGGAGATGGAAGCCCATATCCTGCATCTGGGTAAAGAAGCGGCTCAAGAAGCTGGCGTGCAGGGGCTGCACGAGAAGCTGATTGACTTGATGGGACGTCTGAATTTCCGCGTCAGCTACAGCCAGAACGTGTTGCGACACTCGATCGAAGTGGCGTTCCTGACAGGTCTGCTGGCCGAACAACTCGGTCTCGACGGCAATCTGGCTCGTCGCTGCGGATTCTTGCACGACATCGGTAAGGCGGCCGATCACGAGATGGAAGGCGGTCACCCCGCAGTCGGTGCCGAGTTCCTCAAGCGCTATGGCGAACGTCCCGAAGTCGTACACGCCGCACTGGGCCACCACGACGACATTCGCGTCGACTACATCTATACGGTGCTGGTTGCCTCGGCCGATGCGATCTCTGCCGCCCGGCCCGGTGCACGCCGTGAAACGCTGGAAAAATACGTTCGCCGTCTCGAAGAGCTCGAATCGTTGGCATGCGGTTTCCCCGGCGTCGAACAGGCCTATGCCGTCCAGGCCGGACGTGAAATCCGGATCATCGTCGACTCCAATCAGGTCAACGATCGCGAAGCCGCTCGCATGTGCCGTGACATCGCCAAGGCGATTGAAGAATCGCTCACTTATCCCGGTGAAATCAAAGTCACCGTGCTGCGTGAGTCGCGGAACATCGAATACGCGAAGTAATTTTTCTCGGTTCCCTGAGCGAGGGGCACTATGTCGCGTCCGATCATTGTGATTCCTGGTGATGAGCCCATTCAGTTGGCGGACTCACCACATATGGATCGCCTGCATGCGGTCGGAGAAGTCCGGCTGTATCGTGATCGTCCACGCGATAGTGCCGAGAAAGTCCGCCGCTGCCAGGGGGCGGAGATCCTGATTAACTCGCGCGGCTCGGTAAAGTGGCCGGGTGAGGTGCTGCGAGAGCTGCCGCAGTTGAAGTTGATTTCGCTGTGCGGAATTGGGACCGACTGTATCGATCTCGAGGCCACCCGGGCCTTGGGAATCACGGTGTCGAACATCCCCGGCCGCACTGCGGGGTTGGTTTCCGAACACGCGTTGGCTCTTCTGTTTGCCTGTGCTCGACAGTTGGTGCAGCACACGGCCGAGCTGAAGTCGGGCCAATGGATTCGGCGGGATTTGGTCTACCTGCGCGGTAAGACATTAGGCGTTCTCGGTACGGGCGCCATTGGCCGGGCAATGATTACTTTAGGCAAAGCCGTCGGCATGAATGTCGTCGCCTGGACGTTTCATCCGCAACCGGAATTGGCCGCACAGCTCGGTTTCAAATATGTCAGCCAGGACGAATTACTGGCGACTGCCGATGCTATTTCGATCCACGTAAAATTGACTCCCGACAGCCAGCATTTGCTCGGCCGTCGTGAATTGCATCTGATGAAACCGGGCGCGTTGTTGGTGAATACCGCTCGCGGGGCCATCATCGATACCGACGCGTTGGTGGAGTCTTTGCGGTCCGGTCATTTAGGTGGCGCGGGGTTGGATGTGTTCGATGTCGAACCCTTACCGCCGGATCACCCGTTGCTCAGTTGCCCGCAGGTGGTGCTGACTCCGCACGTCGCCGACCAAACGCTCGAGGGGATGGAAATCCTGAATGGCGGGGTGGTGGACAATGTCATCGCCTACCTCAACGGCAAGCCGCAGAACATAGTCACGTAGTGACATAGTCGTTGTTCGCTCCGCGAACATAACGCATTCGCAGTAGCCGGCTGGGATTTGTCATTGAATCTCAATGCTGATCCCATCTCGCCACTGCGAACGCGTTCAGTTCGCGGAGCGAACAACGACTATGACGGCCTAAACACCAACAGCCCGGTTGCTTTTCAGCGACCGGGCTGTTGGTTTGAATTCAACGGCCGAAATTACTTGCCGGTGGCGGCTGCGTAACGCTCGTCGGCCTTCTTCCAGTCAACGACGTTCCAGAACGCGGTGACGAAGTCGGGGCGGCGATTTTGGTAGTGCAGGTAGTAGGCGTGTTCCCACACGTCCAAACCGATGATCGGAGTCCGGCCTTCGGACAACGGAGTGTCCTGATTGGCGGTGCTTTCGACGACCAGCTTGCCTTCCTTCTTGTTGTAGGACAACCAGGCCCAACCGCTGCCGAAGCGGGTGGCGGCGGCCTTGGCGAATTGTTCCTTGAAGGCAGCGAACGTGCCGAAGGTCGACACAATCGCGGCACCCAGAGCACCGGTCGGCTCGCCGCCAGCGTTGGCGCCGAGGATCGTCCAGAAGAACGCGTGGTTGGCGTGTCCGCCACCGTTGTTGCGAACGACGGTACGCACGTCTTCCGGCACGGAAGCCAGGTCGCTCACCAAGTCTTCAACCGACTTGGCTGCCAATTCGGGGTACTTCTCCAACGCCGCGTTGACGTTGTTGATGTAGGCCTGGTGGTGCTTGGTGTGATGGATTTCCATCGTCTTCGCGTCGAAGTGGGGTTCCAAAGCGTTGTAAGCATACGGCAGCGGCGGCAATGTGTAGGCCATCTCGGCGTCTCCTCAGTTTTGCGGAATGATTCGATGTGGTCAGTTTAAACGCGACTGCCAGACAGCGGAGCAAATGACTTATCTGCCCCGGATGTTCTCGCGGTCGTTTGACAGGTGGATGGGGCGAGTCCCCATGTAAAACGGGGACCTCACTAAGACCATTCAACCCGATTTCAACCTCTAGTCGGCGTTACCTCGTGATTCTTCTCTCACCTGCGGTACAACCGTGGGGTTGCGACGGCAGGTCAACGGAGAACGACATTGTTATACCAACCCCGACAGTCACCATGCAAACAATGGCGACTGTTCCTACCCAATTCTTCTCGTGCTGGCCGCTCGTCGACGAATGCACGAATCTGGCTCTTCCGATTGATTGGTCTGGCACGCCATGGCGGGTGCTCGGCCGATGAGCTACTCTGTGTTGGAGCGTGATCCAGCGCCCGTTTTTTTCCACATCGTCCGGTTTGTCGAGTTCTCCACGTGTCCCATCAATCTTCCGCACCTTCCGGCTGTGACGCTCGCCCCGCGATCGTGCCCAGTGTGTCTCTGTGGACGCCGCAAGGCCGTGGTGCCGTCGCAACGATTAAGGTTTGGGCTGATCTCCCGTCGCTGCTACAGAAATCGGAGTTTTCCCTGCCGTTTCGGGCGGCGAATGGAAAATCGTTCGATGCTCAGCCACTGGGGCGTGTCGTTTTCGGATTTTGGGGAACCGATCCGAGCGAAGAAGTGGTGATCTGTCGGTTGAGTCCGCAAGAGTTCGAGATTCATTGCCACGGCGGTCTCGCGGCTGCGCGTCGCATTATGGCCGACCTGGAAGTCCTGCCGCTTTCTACTGCCGACTGGGACGTCCAAACGCGGGCCTCGGCTGGGAATTTGGTGACCGATTTCCAGCTGGCTCTGACCAAAGCGACGACATTAAGGACCGCCAGCATCCTATTGGATCAAGAAGCGGCATGGCGTGAATTTGTCGCGCGGATTATTCCGTGGGCCATCGCCGGAGAATGGTCCAAATTGACCGCGGAAATCAACCGCGCCTTGAGCTGGCAGACGCTGGGGCAGCACTTGCTGGCTCCCTTTCGCGTTGTCCTGACCGGCAGCCCCAATGTGGGCAAGTCGGCATTGCTGAATGCCATGGTGGGCTATCAGCGGTCGGTCGTCTTCGATCAACCGGGAACGACTCGTGACGTGGTGACGGTGGAAACCGCCGTGGATGGCTGGCCGGTACGACTGATCGACACGGCCGGATTGCGAGACAACGCTCTCGGTCTAGAAGCCGCGGGGATTGAACTGGCCTACGAACAACTGGCTGATGCCGACTTGATTCTGCAAGTGTTCGATGCGACTCGGCCGGACGACGTTCCCGAACCCGGTCAAGCATCGGCCACGATAGAGGATAAAACTCTGCGGGTGCTCAATAAGATTGATCTGTTTTCAGAGACGGCTCTTCCCGTTCCATCCAACGTGGCCGTCTCCGTTTCCGCTCGAACAGGTTTCGGTGTCGAGTCCTTGATCGCCGAAATCGCGGAAAAATTGGTGCCGCTGTATCCCGACCAAGGGACTTTGTTGCCGTTCTCTGCCGATCAAGTCCGATGGTTGCGTGGTCTGACGGAGGGGGTGGAAAGGAAGTCGTTTCAAGAAGTCCGGGATCTCTGTAATCGGATCTTGAGCTGAAACGAATCTCCGCGGTGCCATCTCGCATTCCTTGTCATTCGTCTAGGCCTTGTGGCATTGCCACATTGCCCCGGCTTCGTGCGAAATTGAGATGGGATCGGTATAATCCTCGGAGGTCCGATTTCAGGTAACCGTTCTCGATTGATTGCCGCGTGTAGGAGCTTGATCACGATGAGTGTGCATCCCGTGTTGGTTGGCGGTGAGTGGATTTCTTCCGCTGGCAGCAAGACTTTTCAAGCCGTGAACCCCGCGACCGGCGAAGCTCTACCGGGTGAGTATCCCGTCAGCCCCTGGTCCGAAATCGAACGCGTCATCCAGTCCGCCGCCGCCGCATCCAAAGAAATGCACGGCTGGCCGGGAGAACGCTTTGCCGCGTTCCTCGAATGCTATGCCGCCCGGATCGAAGCCCGGAAGGCGGACCTCGTTCAGCAGGCGCATCTGGAAACCGCGCTGCCGGCCGAAGGGCGTCTGGGGAATACGGAATTGCCCCGAACCATCAATCAACTGAAGACGGCAGCGGCTGCAGCCCGCAGCGAGTCGTGGCGTTGTCCCACGATCGATTCCAAGGCCAACATTCGGGCTCAATTTGCCGCGATTGGCCCGGTCGTGGTGTTCGGTCCGAACAATTTCCCCTATGCCTTTAATGGGATTTCCGGAGGAGATTTTGCCGCGGCGATTGCTGCCGGAAACCCTGTCATTGCCAAGGGACATCCGTCGCATCCCGGAACCAGCCGCATCTTCGCCGAAGAAGCGTTGCAGGCGGCTCGTGAAACCAAGATGCCGGCCGGATTTATCCAATTGATTTATCGCACCGAGCATGCCGACGGGGCCAAGTTGGTCTCGCATCCGTTGGTGGGAGCGACCGGCTACACCGGTGGCCGACATACGGGGCTCGTGCTGAAAGAGGCCGCGGACGGCGTGGGCAAGCCGATTTATCTCGAGCTGTCCAGCATCAATCCCGTGGTGATTCTGCCCGGAGCCTTGGCCGAACGGGGCGAGAAGTTGGCGGAAGAGTTTTCCTCCAGCTGTTTGATGGGAACCGGTCAATTCTGCACCAACCCGGGCTTGGTGTTGTTCTTGAAAAGCCCCGCGTCAGAACAATTCCGCGACCAAGTTCGCCAGAAGTTTGCCGCGGCCCCCGTGGGGACTTTGCTCGGGCCCAGCGTGGCCAAAAGTCTGGAGCAGGGGGTCAAGACCCTGGCGGCTCATGGGGCGACAATTCTCACCGGTGGCCAGGCCGGCGGCGGGAAAGGGGCTTCGTTCCAGAATACCCTGCTGAGCACCACCGCGGACAAATTCCTGTGCGATCCGGAAGCTCTGCAGACCGAGGTGTTTGGCAACGCGACCTTGTTTGTGGAGTGTGCATCTCCCGAACAGCTCGTGCAGGTCTTGGAAACGCTCGAAGGGAATCTGACTGGCTGTGTTTATAGTGACGCCGCCGGGCAAGATGACGCCTTGTATCAGCAGATCGTCCCCGCCTTGCGTCAACGCGTGGGGCGGTTGTTGAACGACAAGATGCCCACTGGCGTGGCAGTCAGCCCGGCCATGAACCATGGCGGTCCGTTCCCCGCCACGGGGCATCCTGGGTTCACTGCCGTGGGCATTCCGGCTGCCATTCATCGCTTTGGAATGTTGCAAAGCTACGACGCCGTTCGCGAATCCCGCTTGCCCTGCACGCTGAAAAACAAGAACCCCGGCGAGGTCTGGCGCAATATCGATGGCGTCTGGACACAAGGGGACGTGTCGGTGTAGTTCAGACATGTCACGAACGCCCATCCATGACAAGTGGGTCGCCCCGGTTTACAAATCGGGGCGACCTCATTCTGAACATCTACAGTATTCAATCGTCTGATCTGAGTTTGCGCCGAACTCTGCCCGTCCTATTCGTTTCACTTCTTGGTGGAAGATGCCGATGCTGAATTGGTTGCGAAGTCGAAGTTGGCTGTGGTGTGCGGTTCTGGTGGGGTTCGTCATCATCGGACCGGGATCGATACCGGCTCAGAATCAAGCCACCGACGACGACGAAGAGGCGGTGCGGTTTCCGGGGATCGTTGGCACCTACATCGCGGGTGGCCGGAGCGTCTCGCGGCGGGATGCCGATATCGAGTTTGTGTGGGATACCAAATCACCTTTCCAGCAGTTGCCTACCGGACCGTTCCAGGCTCAATGGCAGGGCAAATTGCTGGTCAGGGCACCGGGCAAGTATCGCTTCTATGCGCAACTGCAAGGTCAGGTCGACGCGACGCTGGCAACGCAGCCGATTCTCGCCGGACAGACTGCTATTGATGCACCCGCCAAGTGGATTAGCGGTGCCGAAGTGGAGTTCGAATACGGCGAACATCCGCTCGTCGTCAGGTTCCAATCGACTAGCCCTGCGGCACGCTTAAAACTCTATTGGTCGTCCGAGGCCTTTGCGCTGGAACCCATTCCCAGTGGTGCTTTCTTCTTGAATGAAGCTCATCCCGAATTTGAGCTTCAGACCCGTGGCAAAGAGTTGTTTGCTGCACACCGTTGCAACCGCTGTCATCAACGGAAAGAAGATCCGCCCAGCCCGCCCGGTCCCGATTTGACGCACGTTTCCCAAAACTTGACCGCAGAGGGTTTGCAAAATTGGCTGAGTTCCAAACGACTAGCCTCGGCCACACATTTCAACATGCCGGAGTTCGGCTTCACGGATACTGAGTCTCATGCCGTCGCCGCCTTTCTGCGATCGGTCTCGCAGCCTGTTACCTTTCCGGAAGCGAAGCCTGAGCTGCAGCCACAGAATCCCAAGGATAAAGCCCCTCCTGGATCCGGCCGAACACTCTTGAACTCGATCGGTTGTCTGGCCTGTCACACCTATGGTGACGTGGGCTCGCAATCTCGATTGGGCGGAGGCGATCTGGCCCACATCGGGGCGAAACGTTCGGCCGAATGGCTGCGCCTGTGGCTGACGAATCCGGCTCAATTAAATGCCGATCATCGGATGCCCGTTTTCAAGTTTGGAAACATTGGCAAGCAGAGCGAATTGACGGAACTTGTCAATTTTCTCGCAGCATCACGGCCCGCCGAAGAATCCCCGAAAGTCGAGACAACACCTGCGACAACTGTCACTCCTGAGGTCATCGACCAGGGGAAAAAACTGGTCGCGGATGCGCGCTGTGCGGCCTGTCATCGGATTCCTGGAATCCCTGCTATCGCTCAGTTCGATTTGCCTAGTTTGGAACAGCTCAATTCTCAGAGCGCGAATTCTTGCCTTCAGACTGAGCCCAATCGCGAGAACTGGCGACCGGGATTTCCTGAGAAAGATTTGGCTGCGTTACGGGCCTACATCAATAGCCGCACCGGAACGCTGACTCCTGAAGGATCGATGGAACGAGGTCCCCGCGTGCTGGCGTGGAACAATTGCTTACAATGCCATCCTCGCGAGGGGACTCCGGGGTTGGGTGCCTATGCCGTGGCCATCACCAAAATGCTGCCGGAACTTGAAGGAGCGGTCCCGACACTGGTTCCTCCGTCTCTGAATGCCGTTGGTGACAAGCTGCGCGATGACGTTTTATTGAAATCGGTCGCCGGGGAATTCCCTGCAACACGTCTCCCGTGGCTCAAAGTGCGGATGCCCAAGTTCTCTCATGCTGAAGAAGATCGTCAGGCGCTGGCGGGGTATTTAACCCAACACGACCGGATCGATGCTCATCCTGCCGAGTGGGGCGAGGTACCACCGGTGCCCATGGCGAGCCAGCGGGCGCAAGCACTCGCGGTCGGACATTCGTTGCTGGGAAGCCAGGGATTCAGCTGCATTGCCTGTCACCAGTTCGGTAAGTTCCAACCGCGGAATGCGGCGTTGGGAACGCGTGGTTCCGACCTGCAGAATATCGGCAACCGAATTCGACGCGAGTACTTTCTCCGTTGGACGCGTTCACCGATTCGAATCGTTCCGGACATGGAAATGCCCGGCTTCGAGCGGCCGTTTCCGGGGCTTCTGGGAGGCCAGATCCAAACTCAGTTGGCCGCACTGTGGGAAGCCCTGCACGATCCCAATTCGACCCGGCCGCTGGAGGTCGCCAGCGTACAACAGAACTTTGTCGTCCGTGCCGGTGAACCCGCGCGGATTGTGCGCGATGTGTTCGCGGTTCCGCAGCCAGGCAAACCCGATGTATATATTCCGCGGGCTTTTGCGACGGGCTTTAACAACCTGCACAATATCTTGTTTGACCTCGATACGTTCTCAGTTCGCGAGTGGTGGTTCGGGAATTTCTCGCGGCAGCGAACGGAGGGGAAAAGTTGGTACTGGGATCTCGGCGGCACACGCATCGTCACCGGACTCCAGGACCGCTCGAGTATCGCGCTCGTCAGGCGGAGTACCCAGGAGTCGCCTCCCAGCAGACTCAGTTTAGTTGCGCCGACGTCGAAAGGACAAAGTTCGGGCCGGCTGGTCGAGTACGAGGCCGAGGGAGACGGCATCAGGTTGGTCTATCAGTTGAAGTTTGAAAAAGTCAGTGACGCACCGCTCGATGAGGTTCTGGTGACGGAGCGTTGGCATCCTCAAGCGGCCAGCACCAGCGGTGCTCAGCCGGGCTGGATCCGCCAGATTGCGGTTTCCAATGTGCCTGATACCTGTCGCGTGGTGTTTGTTCGTCCGGACTTTAAAAGTGCTCTCGATGTCGCCACGGTGACTTCGGTGTCAGAGCCAGCAGCCGTATGGAACCCCGCGATTTACCATATTGTGCCCGATGTCGAGACCCTCGCAACGGCGCTCTTTTTAAACCCAGGGAAGCCGGGTGAGGTGTCAGGCGAATTCCAATATACGACGGGATTTCAGACGCCCCGGCTCGAGTCGCCAGAACTTCCGGTCGTTAATTTGGCCCAAGAATCATATGCAACCGTCCCCGGTTACGCGGCAACTCGTCTGCCGTTGCCACGTTCGATCATGCCCACCGCGATGACGTGGACTGCCGACAACACGCTGGCGTTTACCTCGCTGAAGGGACATGTCTATCTGGCGCGGGATACGAACGCCGACGGACTGGAAGACAAGCTCGATTTGTTTGAAGAGGGACTGGCGGCCCCGTATGGCATCATTACTGATCCCGCCGATGGTTCGTTGCTGGTGTCGCATAAGCCAGAAGTCTTGCGGCTGACTGATACCAATCAAGATGGCCGCGCTGACCGGCGTGATGTCTTCGCGACCGGTTGGGGCTACAACGACAACTACCATGACTGGACCTGCGGCATTGTGCGGGACCGCCAGGGGAATTTGTATGTGGGGCTCGGTAGTGACTACTCGCAACCCAAACGCCCTGTTTCCGAACAACGTTGGCGTGGAAAGGTACTAAGAATCAATCCGCAGGGTGAGGTCACACCTATCGCGAGTGGCCTGCGTTATCCCACGGGGCTGGCACTGAATGCTGAAGGGGAGTTGTTCACGTCCGACAATCAGGGCGAGCAGAACGTCTTCAACGAGTTGAATCACATCGTGGAGGGGAATCGCTATGGTGTTCCCAGCCGCGAAGACAAACCGCCCGTCGAAGCCACCCTGCCTCCCGCCATTCAATTTCCGCACCCTTGGACGCGGAGTATCAACGGGATCTTCTTCATCCCTCCCGACACCAAAGCCTGGGGGAGTGAAACCGCATCACACCCGTTCGCCGGGCATGGTATTGGGTGCGAATATGATTCACGCTATCTGATCCGTTTCAGCCTGCAGAAAGTCGGCGACATGTACCAGGGAGCCGTCTATCCATTCAGCCAGGATCATGTGGCGCCCGAGGTGCCGAACTTCGAGGGAACTCTGTGCGGCGGCATCAGTCCCAAGGGGGATATCTATATCGGCTGTATCCACGACAGCGGCTGGCTGGGGGGGCTCAATGTCGGCAGCATTGTGCGAGTCCGCGCGGCAGGAGAAATTCCCTTGGGAATTCGCGAGCTCAAGGTGACCCCTCAAGGCTTCCAACTGGATTTCACATCGCCCGTGGATCGCGCCGCGGCAGCCGTGGCGACCAACTACACGATTTCGGCCTACACCCGCGAATGGCAAGGGACCTACGCCACCCCCGATTCCAATCGCCACGTGGTCACGGTGAATCAGATCACCGTTTCCGCAGATGGAAAGCAAGTCGTGCTGCATGCGGACAAGCTGCGGACCGGTTATGTCTATGAAGTCAGCTGCGGCAAGATTGGTCCCACACCCAGTGTTTCGCTGTGGCCCGCGATTGGGCACTACACCTTGAATCGACTCCCCGTTGAGAACTGAAACGAACTACGGTAGCGTGTGTCCTCGATGCTGCCGGAAAACCAAGCAATCGTCAAAATAAAAAAGTTTGCACCACGGAGACTCGGAGAACACGGAGTTTTGAAGTGATAAAGAAGAGGAAGAGTTTTTTAGCCACGGATTGACACGGATCAAACACGGATTGGGTCAGCGTTTGTTGGTGTTTTCAGACAACGCAGAGTCGATCAAAAAATGTTGTGTTGGGAATGGCTTTGAACATCTCTCTTCACTGTCTTATTCCGTGTTTTATCCGTGTCAATCCGTGGCTCAAAAACTCTTCTTTCGAACTTCCAAAACTCCGTGTCTCCGTGGTGATATCTTCATGTCTGCGAATAGTCACAGTGGTGCGGTAGGAACTTCCCCTGCCTTCCCCTCGTGGAAAACTGATACTGAGTATGGGCTCGAGCCCACATTTTGTTTGAAGGAATCTCTCCATGAAGGTGACGATACGATACGCCAGCGCCTGGCTGGGCTGCATGTTGTGGTTGGGTTGGGGAGTCTCTGTCACGTCCGGTGTCGAGCCGGCCGCTGCGGCTAAACCGGGGGCCAAAAATGTTGTCGTGATTATTGCCGATGACATGGGGAGGACGACGGGATGCTACGGGGACCGCAATGCCCAGACGCCGAACATTGATGCGTTCGCGGCCAGCGGGACGCGTTTCGAAAATGCATTTTGTACAACTGCCAGCTGCAGTCCCAGCCGCTCGGTCATTCTGTCGGGGCTCTATAATCACGCCAATGGCCAATACGGCCTGGCCCACGCCGAGCATCATTTTCAGTCGCATGCCTGGGTTCAGGGATTACCCGTATTGCTGAAAACGGCCGGCTATCGCACGTGCCTGATTGGCAAGTTCCACGTTCTGCCCGAAGCCAACTACGAGTTTGAATTCAAGGCCGACCAGAAGACTCAGGGGTCTCGAAACTCGGTGCAGATGGCAGACAACGCCGCGAGATTCATCGGGGAACCCGATGCGCGGCCGTTCTTTATCTATTACGCAAGTACCGACCCGCACCGCGCCAAGCGGGGGTATGCCAACGAGGGGAAGTACCCCGGAGTCACCCCGGTTAAAATCGATCCGGCCAATATTCAAGTCCCGCCGTTTCTGCCGGACGAGCCTGAAACGCGTCAGGATCTGGCCGAATATTACATGGCGGTGGCTCGGTTGGATCAAGGTGTCGGCCGGTTGCTGCAGGCGTTGAAAGAGACGGGGCACGATCAAGACACTCTCGTCATCTTTATGAGCGACAACGGCATTCCCTTCCCCGGTGCCAAGACCGGCCAGTACGAACCGGGGGTTCGTTTGCCACTGATCTGCCGCGTGCCGGGGCAGAAGCCCGGGCTGGTTTCCACCGCCATGGTAACGTGGGCGGACATCACTCCCACGATCTTGGATTTCACTGGTGCCACGGGGCCGAAGTATGCCTTGCATGGTGAGTCGTTCCTGAAAGGGATGACTGATCCGGCATGGACGGCTCGCGACAGCGTCTTCTTGTCACATACTTTCCATGAAGTGACGATGTATTATCCCATGCGGACATTGCGGTCGGCCAAGCACAAGTACATCCTGAACCTGGCCAGCGGATTGCCGTTTCCGTTTGCCTCGGATTTGTACGGCTCGCCCACCTGGCAGGGCTTTTTGAAGCGTGATGCCAGCAATTATGGAAATCGCAGCCGTGCGGCTCTGTTGCAGCGACCGCGGGTAGAGCTTTACGATCTCGAAAACGATCTGCATGAACTCGTTAATCTGGCCGAGCAGCCCGCCCACGCGGCGACCGTTGCCAAGCTACACGAAGAACTGAAACAACACCAAAAACGAACTCAAGATCCGTGGATTCTCAAGCACGATCGAGAATGATTTTTCCTGAGCTGCGAGACCAATTTGAATTGAAATTTGTTTGAATTGAAAACGTCTCGCTCGTGTCTGCGTTAAAAAAATCTCGACTGAAAGGACCTGGTCGAATGGGAACGACGACTGTGCCGACTCCGACAACGCGTTGCGGATTTGGTATTGCCCGCTGCGATGTCACGCCCCCGGTAGGTATCTATCACCGCATGTGGGGGGCCGCGTTGGAAGATCAGGCGACGGGAATCCATCGCCCGCTGTCGGCCACGGCGATGGTATTTCAACCCGACGGCACGACCACTCCGGCTGATCGTCAGGTCATTATCGCCATCGACCATGTGCTGTTGCGGCCGTTGGAAATGCAGGAACTCCTGGAGCACACCAGTCGTCTGACAGGCGTTCCGGCCGGGCAGATTCTGATTGCCTTCTCGCACACTCACGGTGGCGGACACCTGGTGCGGGACCGAGCACATCTCCCGGGTGGTGATCTAATTGGTCCCTACTTGGATGAGCTGCCGGGCAAACTTGCGGCGGCGTGTCTGACGGCGATTGCCAGCCTGCAGCCGGTATTGATGTCGTATGCCACCACGACCTGCCAGATGGGGCATCAGCGCGACTACTATGACGAAGCCAACGGGCTCTACGTTTGCGGGTTCAATCCCGAGGGGGAATGTGACAACACCCTCTTAGCAATTCGCGTGACGGATCGCAGCGATCACACGATTGCCACGATTGTGAACTATGGCTGTCACCCGACGACGCTAGCCTATGAAAATACCCTGATCAGTCCCGACTATATCGGTGCGATGCGAGAAGTCGTGGAGTTGGCGACGAATGCCCCGTGTGCATTCCTGTTGTCTCCCTGCGGCGACGTCGGGCCCGTGGACGGATTTACCGGCGATTTCCGAGTCGCCGACCGCAACGGCCGCCAAGTCGGGTACGCCGTCCTGAGTGCCCTCGAAAGCTTGCCCAAGCCGGGTGAAGATCACCGCTATGTGGGCCCGGTGATTTCCGGGGCGACATTAGGGAGCTGGAAGTACCGGCCCCAGGAACCCGAGCGAGTTGCGGCGTCTCGAAAATATGAGCATTCGAATCAGCCGATCAACGTGGAATACCTGCCCGGGTTACCCACAATGCTCGAGGCCGAACGCCAGTTTACCGAACTACAAGTCCGCGAGAAGATCGCCGCGGCGGCTGGCGATCAGGCCGAATTGCGAGACGTTCGGGCGCTGTGTGAACGGAGTCGGCGACAGCTCGATCGCTTGCGGTACCTCCCCCAGAGCGATCAGTACCCGTTGTCCGTTTGGTTGTGGCGGCTGGGGGACACGTTATGGGTGG
>JAZKFE010000415.1:19567-24679 GCA_040386595.1 Planctomycetota bacterium
GCCGTGGAAGGTGAACCGTACAACGCCCTACAAGCCTGGTTACGCCGCCGTTTTGCCGATCGTCCGGTGGTCGTCATGGCGATGGTCAACGGAGCTTTGAACTGCTACATGCCGACCCGTGAAGCCTACGGCAAGTCGTTGTACCAGGTCGAAGTGGCCTTGCTGGCTCCAGGCTGCCTGGAAGCCGCCGCCGAGGTCATCGAGCAGCGCTTGGCCAAATGGCTGGATTAGGGCGGCAACACTGATTTGTCGCACATCGTTTAGTCATTCCAAAAAACCTCACGCAAAGGCGCGAAGGCGCCAAGATGAAGAGCATTTTGTTCAGTTGACCTCCGAGACTTGGCGCCTTTGCGTGAGATAATTCTTCCTTCTTCAGGCACTCCTGCCACAACCACCAAGCGGCAAAATTGGCGATCCGGGATTGTGGGAATGAGCGACTCAAGGCTCGACCGACGACCTTCCCACGTCGAACGAATGTGTCAACGCCCTTGGATTTGCCGAATTTGCCGCTTGTAGCGATTTTGACGGCTGGAAAACCTTGAGGCCTGTCGCGTTTCGTACTTGCTACGGCGCATTACAAGCTACGTTTCCATTAGACCACGCCGAACCGACTTGCAGACGGGCCACTTCTTTTCCGGCTCGACAATCCATGCCAGTCGCTCGCTTGGTCGAGGGGAGCGAATACTGTGCAGTGGGGAATGTGTATTCTTAACGGATTGATGCTAACCAGCCATGGCATTATTGCGGCCATGCTGGCGATGATTTTAGGGCGTCTGGCTCGCTGGGATCGGAACCGACAGACGGATCTGGCGGCATCGCGGCCAACTCCGCAAGAGCGTCTGCTGGCGGATTTCTGTGAAAATGCGGCCATTGGCATGTGCTCGATTGCGCCGAATGGACGTATTCTTTGGGCCAATAAAGCCGAACTGAATTTGCTGGGGTTTGCTCCACAAGATTATATTGGCCATCATATTACGGAATTCCATGCAGATGCGGCTTCGATGAGCGAAGTGCTGACTCGGCTGCGGGCTGGCGACTTGTTGCACGACTATGAAACACGCTTGCGTTGCCGCGATGGATCGATCAAGCATGTCCTGATTGATTCGAGTATTTATCGGCGAGACGGCGAACTGGTCAGCACGCGTTTCTTCACGCGAGACATCACCGAACGCCGGCAGTTTGAGGCTCAGCAGCGAGAACTGTATTCGCGCTATGAATCGCTGATTACTCGCTCCCCGGCCGGCATTTTTGAGACTGATGCCAAGGGGCGTTGCGTCTTTGTGAATGAAAAGTGGTGCGAACTTTCCGGGTTATCGCGCCAGCAGGCACTGGGCTCGGGATGGAAGCAGGCCATTCATCCCGAGGATCGAGATCGCGAGTTGGCTGCTTGGCAAAAGCAGACTCAAGCGGGGGAAGAACTGCAGATTAATTGTCGCTGGATGAATCCTCAGGGGATCGTCACCTGGGTCCATGGAACGGTGGTTCCGCTCCGTTCGTCACGCGGTGAGATTACAGGCTTCCTCGGAACGATTTCTGATATCTCGGCGTTAAAACAAGCTGAAGCCGTGATTCGTGAAGCACGTAATCAGGCCGAAGCCGCGAATCGCACGAAGAGTGAATTTCTGGCCAACATGAGCCATGAAATGCGAACGCCGTTGAACGGCATTATGGGGATGACAGATCTGGCACTGGATGCCGCCGTGAATCCCGAGCAACGCGATTACCTGGAAACGGTCAAAGAATCGGCCGATTCGTTGCTGACAATCATCAATGAATTGCTGGATTTCGCCAAGGTGGAAGCGGGTAAAATCACGTTGGATCGGGTCGAGTTCAACCTCGCCGATTGGTTGCGTGACAGTCTGAAACCGTTGATGTTTCGGTGTCGTCAAAAGGGTTTGGATTTCCGTTGCCTGATCGATGCCAACATCCCCAAACAATTGGTGGGTGATCCCGAATGGCTGCGGCATATTCTGGTCAACTTGGTCAGCAATGCCGTAAAGTTTACCGACAAAGGGTTTGTCCGGTGTGCCGTCAAGTTACAGTCCATCACCCCCGCCGAAGCCCCGATTTGGGGGGCCGATACCAGCGTCAAACCGGGGTCTGGGGCCTATCCGGCGCTGCGGCCAGGTGCTCCACGCGCCATCTTACATTTCTCTGTTCAAGATACCGGCATCGGTGTGCCCACAGAGAAACACCAGCGAATCTTTGTGCCGTTTGAACAAGCCGATAAATCGATTACGCGCCGCTACGGTGGTACCGGATTGGGATTGGCGATCGCGCGGCAATTGACGGAATTGATGCAGGGGACGATCTGGATTGAAAGCGTCATCGGTGAGGGAAGTACCTTCCACTTCACCGCCCATCTGGGGCTTCCTGACCCGACAGTGAAACGCGCCGTGCCGCCTGAAGTGGAGTCACCGCAAACGGAGAGCCCGGGCACGATTTCTATTTCCGCTTCCGCCCGCCCATTGCGTGTGCTGGTCGCTGAAGACAACTCTGTCAATCAACGGCTCATCGTCAAGTTCTTGAAGAAACAGGGGCACCATACGGCAGTGGCGAGCAACGGCAGTGAAGCCGTCCAAATCCTGGCTCGAGACCGCGACTTTGATGCCGTTCTGATGGATATGCAGATGCCGCTATTGAGTGGCTTGGAAGCGACTGCGGAGATTCGGAAGCAGGAACAAGGAACGGGCCGCCACGTGCCGATCGTGGCGTTAACCGCCAGTGTGTTGAACGGAGATCGTGAACTTTGCCTAGCGTCCGGCATGGACGAATATTTGACCAAGCCTGTCAATCGTCATGAGCTGTTCAATGTCTTGGCCCGTGTCGCCAAGGTGAGTTCTCCGGCCTCGGCCATTTTGGATTCCGAGACGATTGATCTCGATGAAGGTGTTTCGGTTCTCAAACTCTCGACCAGTCAACAACTGCTCGCCGGCGAACCTGAAGGTGACGAAACGTTGATTGTGCGGAATTCCGTACCCGAGATGGCGCCCGCTCCGGTGATCTGGGAGCCGAACGTGCCGTCAGTCATTGACCGCACGACATTGTGGAAACGGCTCGATGGGAACCGCGAATGGTTGCGTGAACTACTTCAGGGTTACCGTGGCTGTTGCCCGGAAGTGGTGGCCGAACTGCGTGAAGGGGTGACTCGGCAGGACCCCAAGCTGGTGCAGCGTGCCGCCCATCAGCTGAAGGGCATGGTCAGTAGTCTGGCCGCGACGAAGGCATTCTCTGCCGTTCGGGATCTGGAACGAAGTGGGCAGGCCTCGGACTTCACCCGGGCACCAGACATTCTGGCCAAGCTGGAAGTGGCCTTGCGCGAAGTCGACATCGAACTCGAGCACATTGTGAATCAGCCTTAAAACGCCTCACAAAATCGAGAAACTCTCGACGGTGATACGAATTACGAAGCGATAAAAGAGAAATTTAAAACCACGAATGACACCAATCACACGAATGCAGAACGGCCCAATGCTATTGTCGCGAAGTCGGCGGAGTGTTCGAGATCAATTCGTGATTTCGACAATCAATTGAGATCTCGATTTCCTCGTGTTTGATTCGTGTAATTTGTGTCATTCGTGGTGAAAATCTCCTGCATCAATTCCATCGTTGAACGTTGGGGTCTTGTTGGGGGCCTCTTAAGTCCAGAGATCTTCGCTGGTGATTCCCATGTCTTCCGGGCGAGCCTGCTGGTCTTCGCCGGAACCGTGATTCGAAAAAACATCAAACTGGAACATTCCTCGAATTTCACACACGGCGGCAGCAAATCCCGGTTTCCATAAAGCAATCGCCTGGGAATAGGCAGTTTCATGAAACATAGTAGTTGTGTCTCTGCTGCATGTTCGCCGTGTTTCTGAGGGGCCGATCGAGATTCGCGGTGCGAAATGTTTTCAATCGACTTGCGGGAGATCGTCCTCGCGGTACGCCTGACTTCTGAAGGTCGTGGGCGTAGTCTTGTCTGAACTCTATGAAATGCTGAGTAACTCATGACTTCGGTCAAGCGGTCGATGCAGTGGAATGTCGGGGCGAGTTGGTTCGTCCATGCGGCTAGCCTGGTGATAGGCTTTTTCTTGATGCCCTTCGTCATCCACAAGTTGGGAGACGGACAATACGGCGTCTGGGTCTTTATCAATTGCATCGCGGGATATGCCGGGCTGTTGTACCTGGGATTCGGCCAGACGATCAGCCGCTACGTGGCCAAGTACTCGGCCGCCGGGGAATGGCAAAAGCTGAATGAAGTCAGTTCGCTGGTCTTCTTTGTCTATCTGGGGGCCGGCTCGATCGCCCTGATTGCCTCGATCGTGCTGGCGGCTTTGGTACCGTATTTCCCGATCTGGAAGACGCATTCGGTATTGGAAATCCGGCTGGTCATCCTGATGCTGGGACTGAATGTGGCCACGGGGTTGGTGGGCAGCGTCTTCGGCGGCGTCCTGATGGGCTTGCGCCGGTTCGATCTGGAACGGGGCGTCTCGTTCACCGTCGACGTGACGCGGTTGGTGCTGATCGTGGTCTTTCTGCAGCGGGAATGGGGCCTGCTGGCCATCGCGACCATCTACTGGGTCGTCACGTTGACCGAAAACGTGGGATATGTCCTGCTGGCCTATCGTCAGTTGCCGCAGCTGTCCATTCGCCGTCGGCATGTGAATCGAGATGTCGTCCGCGAATGTTGCTCGTTCAGCGGCTATGCCTTCCTGAGTGCGATCGCGCAGCAATTGATCTATGCCACCGACACGATTGTGATCGGTGTGGTCCTCGGTGATTCGGCGATTACGTCCTTCTTTATCGCTTCGCGGCTCTGTCAGTATTTGCGGCAGCCGATCGAGAAAATCAGCGATATCTGCATGCCGACCGCCGGAGCTCTGCAAGCCCAGCTGCAATCGGGCACGTTGCGAGACTTGTTGTGCAAAGCGCTCGGGGTGACGTTCCTGCTGTCGGCGGGGATCTTGATTGGAGCCAGTTACTTCGGCCCGGCACTGATTCAAACCTGGATGGGGCCCGGCTACGAGGACACCCCTGCGTTGCTCACCATTTTGTTGATCGGCCAAGTCGTGGCGTTGCCCGTGGGGGTCTTACGAGCCATCCTGTTTGGTCAGGGGCAAGTGCGTTTGCCAG
>JAZKFE010000416.1:0-14756 GCA_040386595.1 Planctomycetota bacterium
TCCGGGCACTGCTTAACGACCGAGTACGGTCGCAAAGCAGTGGCACGCAATCCGAGATGATGTTGTGACGGAGTCCTCACACAACTTCTCCGCTTCGCTTGGCACTCTCTGCCAGGGCACTACAATGAACCCGCGATGTGTACTGAATCCTGAATGGGTCCCCTGGAGACATGCGTCATGCTGCGTTGGTCGACGGTTCTGCGATTGTGTGCAGTGGCAATTTGTTGTGCGGGGTTCGGAACGTCAGCCCAGGCTGACTCGCCGGATGAGTTCACCTACTCCGTATTCGACGGCAAATCGCTGGATGGCTGGAACATCGAGAACCAGTGCGAAGCCGATGTGGTCGACGGTCAGTTGCGTCTGAAGGCGGGGGATGGCTGGCTGCGGTCGGATCACCAATACGCCGACTTCAAATTCCATGTCGAATGGAAAGCCTTGCAGGCCGCCAAGTACGACGCAGGCATCTTTATCCGCACAGCGAATGGTGGGGCTCCCTACCCGAAGCAGGGATATCAAATCAATCTGCTGCAGGGGAAAGAAGGCAACATCGGCAGCCTGCCGGGGGCATCGAGCACCGGGTTGGTGAAAGAGGGAGATTGGAACGCCTTCGACATCACAGTCATCGGTGATACCGTCGCACTCGAAATCAACGGCAAGCCCGCTTACAAGGTTGGCGGGCTGAAGCCGTTGACCGGTTATATCGGCTTCCAAATCGAAGTTCCCCTAGGTGGCCAGTATCTGGTTCGAAACCTCAAGGTCACTGAACTCCACACGAAATCCCTGTTCAACGGTAAGGATTTGACGGGCTGGGAAGGTGCCGGCGAACCGGCCGAGAAGTGCTGGAAGGTGGAAGATGGTCTGCTGCTGTGCACCGGCAAGCCTGGTCCTTGGATTCGATCGGCTGCGGAGTATGGTGATTTCAATTTCCGCGTGGACTATCAAGTCGATGCCGGCGGCAACAGTGGCGTGTTCGTTCGCGTTCCGGCAGACGGCAATCACCATCGCGAAAATGACACTCAGCCCGCTGCGGGATTTGAGGTTCAAATGCTGGATGATGCGGACCCGAAGTACAAAGATCTGAAGGACTATCAGTTCTCGGCGTCGATCTACGATATCGCCGGGGCACAACCCCACGTGTCCAAGCCTCACGGCCAATGGAATACGCTGGAGATCAACTGCCAGGGGGGCAATATTACGACGACTCACAACGGCAAGGTGGTGACACAGGTCACTCCCGAGTCGCATCCGATCAGCAAGCTCCGCCAGCACAAAGGTTTTCTGGGACTGCAGAACCACAGTTCGCTGGTCAAGCTCCGCAATGTGCGAATCGGACCGCCTCAGCCGTAAGCTAGGGGACTGGAAACGTTGGCCGTGATGTTGTTTTTCTTGATGGCCCTCTCTGTTAAGATTTATTGCACCGTGGGGTTGGTTTGAAAGATAACCGCCTTGAGCCCCAACCGGGGCGTACTAGGTTAGCCCAGGGCAACGCCCTGGGGTTTCGCCCCAAATTAAGCTCTAAGCGCCTGAATGGGCGCGCCCATTCAGGGCTTGAATCCTGTGTTAGGCCATTTTCCCAGGGCGTTGCCCTGGGCTGACCTAGTGCGCCCCGGTTGGGGCTGGAAACAACGAAGAGCGTAACCGAATCTGAAAGAACCATTTTCTTCGGCAATATCAACGTTTCCAATCCCGATTCGTAAGCTTTCTCTAGTCGCCTGATTCTCTGAATGGGATTTCCAAAACCGAAATCCCGGCTCAGAGAGTCAGGCCACGCTCTGCGTTTGAAGTCACATGTTCCTGCAATTTAAGCCTCGCATCCTGATCTTGCCGTTCGCGGCGATCGTGATCATCGGACTGGTGCTCTTTAAGACCAACCAGCCGCAGATCGAATTGTCGGCCACCGCTCGTGATGCTCTGCAACGGCGGCGACCGGCACCGACCTTTAAACTGCACGACCAGCGTTCGCAGCCCTTTCGGCTCGAACGGTACCTTGGACGCCACAAACTGTTGATCGTGTTTTTTGATCCCCGTGAGGGAGCGACCAAGAACCCGCAATTGCAGATTTTGAAGGCGGGCTACGAGCAATTATCCGCTCACAGCCAGAAGGTCATGGCCATCAGCAGCGCGACCCCCTATGCGAACCGCGAGTCGTTCAAGTTGGGCGGCGAATTGCCGTTCCATGTCCTGTCAGATGCAGACTACAGCGTCCAGACCGAATGGGGTTGCATGACCGCGGGAGATCCCCCGCAGGTCATTCCGTCGGCGTTCGTGGTCGATCGGGCGGGAGTGATCAGCTGGTCGCAAATCGGCGGAGATAGTCCGATTCCGTTAGAGACCCTGCTGCAAGAATTGAACAACGCGCGGTAGGGGAACTGAAGGAACTCCGGAATAATCTCACGCAAAGTCGCGAAGGCGCCAAGATCGAGAACGTTTCGGCCCACTTGAAGAACGCAGCCATCAATTGGTCGTTTGGGGCAGCGTGGCTCACCGGGTAATGGCCGCAACTTCCGCTAAGCTCTCCAACTTGGCGCCTTTGCGTGAGATCATCTGCAGAGGTTAAACAATTCCGTCCGACATGCCTTAGACCATTTTCTCATGGTCGCCGATACCCGCTAAAAAAGTCTCAGGCTACGGCAGCCCGGCTGGGTGCAGCCAACCGGACTGTCGCGCCTGCAGACCCTGCACGCGCTTAGTTGGAATAGGGATCTCGAGCCGCCAGGCGTGCTGTCCGCCAGTCGGCGAAGGCTTGGATGACATAGAAGAACACGGGCGTCAAGAAAATACCGAACAGCGTCACGCCCAACATCCCGGCGAAGACGGCCGTTCCCAGGGTACGTCGCATTTCTGCTCCAGCACCTTCACCCAGAACCAACGGAACCACGCCGAAGATAAAGGCCAGCGAGGTCATGATAATGGGGCGCAAACGGAGCTTGCAGGCTTCGAGCGTTGCTTCAAAACGCTCGACACCTGCTTGATGCCGGGCTCGAGCAAATTCCACGATCAAAATGGCGTTCTTACAGGCCAAGCCCACCAGCACGACGAAGCCGATCTGCGTGAAAATGTTGATATCCATGTGAGCGAAGATCACGCCCACGATCGAACACAACAGACACATCGGTACCACCAAAATCACAGCCAGAGGCAGCGACCAGCTTTCGTATTGCGCGGCGAGCACCAGGAACACGAGGATAACGGCCAGCAGGAACGCGTACATGGCGGTGTTTCCGGCCTGCAATTGCAGCAACGCCAGCTCGGTCCATTCCGCCTTCATCGACTGTACGAGGTTCTGATTGCTGACCCGGGCCAGTTCATCAATGGCCTGCCCAGAGCTCATTCCCGGAGCGGAGTTGGCGTTGATGATCGCGGAAGAATACAGATTGTACCGCACCAGCATCACCGGCCCGGCGACTTCACGCACCCCGGCCACCGCCGACAAAGGCACCATGGCGTCGTGTTCGTTTCGTACCTTCAGTCGCTTCAAGTCGTCGATCTTCATACGGAACTGAGTGTCCGCTTGCACGTTTACCTGCCAGGTACGGCCGAAGCGGTTGAAGTCGTTCACATACAACGATCCAAAGTAGATCTGCAATGTGTTGAACACTTCGGCCATCGAGACGCCCATCGTCTTGACGGCGTAGCGGTCGATGTCCAGGAACAGCCACGTCGTATCGGCGCGGAAGCTGGAGAAGACCCCCTGCAATTGCTTGGAGGCGACGCCGTCATCCACGATCTTCTGGCTGACCTTTTGCAGTTCATCCAGGCCGTTCTCACCGCGGTCTTCAATCACAATCTTAAAGCCGCCGGCGGTCCCCAAGCCGTCGATCGGTGGGGCTCCCAGTACGTTTACCAGGCCGTCCGGAACCGCGGCATCGAGGACACCCTTCAGCCGTTCCGCAATCGCATCGCCCGAGAGATGATGTTCTGAGCGATGATGAAAATCTTCCAGCATCACATACATCGAACCGAAGTTCGGGGCGTTGGCTCCCAGCAGAATGGACTGTCCAGCGATGGCCACCGTGTGTCGCACACCGGGACTTTTTCCGGCGACTTCTTCGATTCGCTTCATCGTTTGAATCGTGCGATCCAACGACGACGAATCGGGCAACCGGACATTCACCAGCAGATAGCCTTTATCCTGCGAAGGAATGAAACCGGTTGGTGTTTTCACGAACAAGTCATAGGTCAGGTACAGCAGGCCGCCATAGATGCAGAGCACCAGAAAACTGCCGCGTAACAGCCAACCCACTGACGCCACATAACCATCAGTGACCGCTTGGAAGCCACGGTTGAAGACTCGGAAGAACCAGCTCAGCATGATGTTGATCAAGCGACTGGTCAGCCAACCGGCGAACAATCCCAAGGCCACCGCAATGACTGGCAACCAGGGGCGAATATCAAACGGTAGTTGTACGAAGTAGGGCTCGAACTGCGTCCGCATCCAGCCGGGCAAAAACGCATAGGCCACCCAGGCGACGATCAAAATCAAACCGGGACGGGGCAGAGCTTCACCATGGCCGGCCGTCTTGGGACGCAGCAACAACACGGCCAAGGCCGGGCTGAGCGTTAGCGAGTTGAAGGCCGAGATAATCGTCGAGATGGCAATCGTCAGAGCGAACTGGCGAAAGAACTGGCCGACGATACCCGAGATGAAGGCACACGGCACGAACACCGCCGTCAGCACCAGGCCCACCGCGATGACCGGCCCCGACACTTGCTCCATCGCCAGGATGGCGGCGTCGCGGGGGGCAAGTCCATGTTCGATATGATGTTCCACGGCCTCGACCACCACGATGGCGTCGTCGACGACGATACCAATCGCCAGTACCAGGCCGAAGAGGGTCAGTGTATTCAGGCTGAAACCAAACGCCGCCATCGTGGCAAACGTACCGACGATAGCGACGGGAACGGCGACCAGCGGAATGACGGCAGCGCGCCATCCCTGTAAGAACACGAGCACCACCACCGCGACCAGCAACACGGCATCACGCAACGCATTGAACACTTCGTTCACCGATTCTTCGATGAACGGCGTCGTGTCATAGACGATCGAGTAATCGACGCCCGTCGGAAAACGGGACTTCAGTTCTTCCATCTTCGCCCGGACTTGTTGGGCGGTCCGCAACGCATTCGAACCGGGCAGCTGATAGACCGACAAGGCCACCGATGGCTGGCCGTCCAGAGTACAAACCTGGTCATACCCCAACGCCCCTAGCTCGGTCCGGGCGACATCCCGCAGTCGTGTAATGCGGCCGTTGTTGTCTGACTTGATGATCATCTCGCTGAATTGCTGATCTTCAGCCAGTCGGCCCAGCGTGGTCATCGTGTATTGAAACACTTGCCCGTCGGGAGCTGGCGGCTGGCCGATCTGCCCGGCTGCGACTTGGGCATTCTGCTGCTCAATGGCATGCACGACATCGGTCGCGGTCAGGTTGCGGGCCGACATCCGTTCCGGATCGAGCCAGACGCGCATGCTATAGTCGCGCTGACCCATGAACGAGATATCGCCCACGCCAGCCAGACGAGACAGTTCATCACGCAACTGGATCGTGGCGTAGTTGCTGAGGTACAGGTTGTCGCGGCTGCGGTCAGGCGAAAACAGGTTGACGATCATCAGCACGCTGGGGGACTTTTTCTTAACCGTCACACCACGGCGTTTCACGAGGTCGGGCAAAATTGGCTGAGCCAAAGCCACGCGGTTCTGCACCAGCACCTGCGCCAGATTCAGGTCAGTCCCCGAGCGAAACGTCACCGTCAGCGTGTAGTTGCCGTCGTTGGTGCATTGCGAAGACATGTACATCATGCCTTCCACACCGTTCACCTGCTGTTCAATGGGCGCAGCGATGGTGTCGGCGACGACCTTGGAATTCGCACCAGGATAGACGGCCGAGACCTCGACCGTGGGAGGCGTGATTTCCGGATACTGCGTCACCGGCAAGGCAAACACCGCAATGCCGCCTGCCAGCGTAATGATGATCGACAGCACCGACGCGAAGATCGGTCGATCGATAAAGAAGCGTGAAAACATAAGGGCAACTCACTTGGCAGGCAGCACCTGCCATTCTCTCACCGACTCTGTCGGCGGTCGGTGCGATGGGCGGTCAGGCAGTCGGTTGAGTCGGGGGTGGGTTGGTCGCCAGGGGGGACGTTGTCGATTGCATCGTCCCTGCTGGTTGCTGTCCCCGCGGATTATTGTGTTTGAGTCGCCCCCAAGCCTGGGCCAGGGGACGCCGTAGGAAACCGAGGCTGATGATGTCCAAGCTCACCTGGCGAATGCCGGGCATAGAGCCCCCGGAAAACAGATGGCGACTCGCGAACCAGTCGACAACATAGAAAAAGACCGGCGTCAAAAAGATACCGAAGAATGTCACACCCAACATGCCACTGAAGACGGCCGTTCCCAACGCCCGCCGCATTTCCGCACCGGCACCATGAGCGGCCACCAGCGGTAACACACCTAAAATGAATGCAAACGATGTCATCATGATGGGCCGCAAACGCAGCTCGCACGCATGCAACGTCGCCTCGCGGCCCGAGACTCCCGAATCACGTCGGAACTTCGCGAACTCCACGATCAAGATGGCGTTCTTACTTGCCAGACCAATCAACACCACGAAGCCAATCTGCGTGAAGATGTTGATGTCCAGCTTCATGTAAGCGACACCGGCAATCGAACTGAGCACGCACATCGGCACGACCAGAATCACCGCCAGCGGCAGCGTCCAGCTCTCATACAAGGCCGCGAGTAGCAAGAACACAAACACGACCGAGAACGCGAAGACGATCATGCCGGTGTTGCCCGAGTAGCGTTCCAGGAACGTAATTTCGCTCCATTCGAACGACATCGACTGTGGCAGTTCGGCCTGACACAGAGCCTCGACAACTTCAATACCTTGCCCGGTGCTGATCCCATTCGCGACGTTCCCCTGGATCGCCGCCGCCGGGTACATGTTGTAACGCGTCAAAACCAGCGGGCTGCTAACTTCGCGGACACTGGCCAACGTCCCCATCGGGACCATGCGTCCCTGGTTGTTCCGTACCCCCAGCCGCTTCACATCGCTGATCTCGTTGCGGAACTGACTATCGGCTTGTACCACCACTTGCCATGTCCGGCCAAAGCGGTTGAAGTCGTTGACGTAGCGCGAGCCGAGGTAGGCTTGCAAAGTGCTGAAAACGTCGGCCAGTTGAACTCCCTGGCTCAGACATTCCTGGCGGTCCACGTCCACAAACAGCTGGGGCGAGTTCGCCTTATAGACGGTAAACAGTCCCGCCAGCTTGGGGTTCTTATTCCCTTTTTCCACGATGTTGTCGGTCTGCTGCTGGAGCATTTCCAGACCGCCGTCACCGCGATCTTCAATCATCAATTTGAAACCGCCCGCGCGTCCCAGACCGGAAACTGCCGGCGGAGCGAAGACGTTGACCAAGGCCTCGGGAACTTCGGTCGAATAGCGTTTGCGCAACTTGGCCAAGATCGCATCGCCACTCATGTCATGCGATTTACGCTCGCTGAAATTCTTCAGAATGATGAACATCGATCCGAAGTTCGAGCCGTAGGCACTCAGCATGAACGAGTTACCGGCGACCGAGTTCACATTCTTGACGCCCGGGGTTTCCAGTGCGATTTTTTCAATACGCGCAATGATATCGCGTGTGCGTCCGGCAGCCGCCGAGTCTGGCAGCTGCACGCTGGCGAGGAAGTATCCCTTATCCTGAGACGGGATAAAACCAGTGGGAAGTTGTCGGTAGCCCCAGTAGGTCAGGCAGAGCAGACCGCAATAAACGGCCAGGACCACAATCGGCACTCGTAGCATTGCGCCCACGAGTTTGGTGTAGAACTTGGTGGAGTGCTTGAACCCCAGGTCGAACAGATTGAACAACCATCCCAGCGTAAAATCGAGCAACCACGTCAGCGGGTCACGTTTGGCCGACGCCGGCCGCAGCAGCAATGCCGCCAGAGCAGGGCTGAGGGTCAATGAATTCAGGGTCGAAATAATGGTGGAGATGGCGATCGTCATGGCGAACTGCCGGAAGAACTGTCCGACAATTCCCGAGATGAAGGCACACGGAATAAACACCGCGCACAAGACCAACCCCACCGCAACAATCGGGGCCGAGACCTCGTCCATCGCCTTGATGGCGGCATCACGAGGGCGCAATCCGTGTTCAATATGATGTTCGACAGCCTCCACGACGACGATGGCGTCATCGACAACAATGCCGATGGCCAAAACCAGTCCGAAGAGGGTCAAGTTGTTTAAGCTGAAGCCGGCCACTGCTAACGCCGCAAATGTTCCCACGATCGCGACAGGGACGGCAATCAACGGGATGATGGCGGCGCGCCAGCCCTTCAAGAAAATCAGCACGACGATCGCTACCAGGATGATCGCATCGCGTAACGACTTAAAAACTTCCTCAATCGACTCGCGAATGAAGGGAGTTGTGTCATAGCCAATTTCGAATTCCACGTCCTCGGGGAATGTCTTCGACAATTCCTTCATCGAGGCCTGGATCATGTCAGCGGTCTCGAGCGCGTTGGCATCCGGCAGCTGGAAGATCGCCAAGCCGACGGTGGGTTTCCCGTCAAAGCGGTTGTTGATGTCCGAACTGCGCGCCGCCATTTCGACGCGGCCAATATCTTTGACCAGGATCTTCCGCCCATCGGCAGTCACCCGGAGTATGATCTGCTCGAAGTCCTCAACTTCCACCAGCCGGCCCGTCATGCTGAGCGGGATCTGCTGGGACTGGCCCGTCACATTCGGCGCCTGGCCCACTTGCCCCAATGCCACCTGCAGGTTTTGTTCGCGGATGGCATTCACGACATCGTTCACGGCCAGCCCGCGTGCGGACAGCTTGGTCGGATCGACCCAGAGTCGCATCGAGTAGTCGCGTTGGCCGAAGACCAGCACTTCACTGATACCGGGCAGTCGCGACAATTCGTCCTTGATATACATCAGGGCGTAATTACTGAGATACAGCTGGTCGTAGCGCCCCTTGGGGGAGTGCAAACTGACCGTCAGCAAGATATCGGGGGAACGCTTCTTGGTCATCACGCCGGTCTGACGGACAACCTCTGGCAGCAGCGGCAGTGCCAGGCTGACTCGGTTCTGTACGAGCACCTGGGCGAGATTCAGATTCACGCCCGGCTTGAAGGTCACGGTCAGGGTGTACGAACCATCGCTCGTGCTTTGGGAAGACATATAGAGCATGTCTTCCACACCGTTGACTTGTTGCTCAATCGGCGAAGCCACTGTCTGGGCCACAACCTGAGCACTCGCGCCGGGATAGTTGCAGTCGACCTGGACGGTCGGAGGTGCCACGGGCGGATACTGCGCAATGGGCAGCGTAAAGACCGCGATCCCACCCGCCAGGGTGATCAGGATCGACAGCACCGCAGCGAAGATCGGCCGGTCTATAAAAAATCGCGAGAACACAGTCGAGTTTCTCTCGCCATTACGAATCAGCGTCGACCATCACCAAGGTCATCGTCGCACTGAGGAATTCGAGTCCTATGAGGCCAGCCTACGCTGGCTACTTGCCCGATCCATGAGCCACATCAGCGGTTTTTTGCGCCGCAGGTTCGGCCTGCGGTTCCGCTTGAGCGATGGCCTTGCCGTCCTGATCAACCATCTTGGCTTGAACCTTCGCCCCCGGCCGGACACGTTGCAGGCCCGTGACGATGACGCGTTCATTCAATTCCAGACCGCTTTCGATGACGCGACGACCACCGAGCAACATGCCAATCTGCACGCGTCGATAGGCCACCACATCTTCTTCAACGCCGGTGTCTTTGTTTTTGACCTTCTCGACCACATAGACAAATCGCTGCCCCTGGTCCGAGCCCAACGCTTCTTCACGCACCAGAACCGCCTTATGCGGTGCACCGATCGGAACTCGCAAACGCACGAACAAACCGGGAGACAGCAACCCGTCATGGTTCTGCACCACAGCCCGACCACGCAGGGTCCCGGTGCTACCATCCAGTTGATTGTCGATGAAGTTGATGATCCCGGTCATCGTATAGTTGGGATCATCGGCCACCGCGACCTGCGCCGGTAGCTCGACATCTTGTGGCGATTTGACGGTGCCGCTTTGAATCATGCGACGCAAACGCAATACGGTTCGCTCGTCTAAGTCAAAGTAAGCATAAATCGGATTCAACGAGACCACCGCCGCCAACGGAGTTTCGTCCGCTTTGACGAGGTTGCCCGGATCGATGAGGCGACGCCCAATTGTCCCGCTGATTCGTGAGGTCACTCGTGTGAAGCCCAAATTGAGTTGAGCCGTTTCTTCACTGGCCCGCGCCGCAGCGAGAGCCGCGTCGGCCTCGGCACGTTCAAAGGTGATCGCTTCGTATTCGTCTTTGGTGATGGCCTTACTCGGCAGCAACTGCTTCATGCGCTCTTCTTGGCGCACCAGTCGCTCGAGATGCGATTCGGCCTGCTTTACAGACGCAATCGCTTTATCTAAATCCGCTTTAAACGGACGCTGATCGATTTCGAACAGGACATCTCCGGCTTTCACTTCGCCGCCGTCCTTAAAATAGACCTTATCGAGGTAGCCACTTACGCGAGCCCGCACGTCGATGGTATTGATGGCCCACGTACGGCCGGTGACCTCTTCAAACTCGGTCACCGTTTCCTCAATCGGAATTGCCACCATGACTTCGGGCGGTTTCGGTGGGGGCGGTTTGGCCACTTCGTGTTGGCAACCTGCGAGCCCCAGAGCGACACTTCCGACTAGGAAGAGCAATCCGAAAGCGCCGGTCCGGCCATGTGGACGGACAGTACGCTGCAGCTGAAACTGTATATGCGACATGGCTTTGTGGATCGCCGCGTGAAGGAAACGAAGTTGCAATCTGTCGAGCAACCGTGTAATAATATGACTGACTGGTCAGTCGCCTATTGTTAGCGCGCTATTGTATTCTCAGATCAATGAAAATCAATGGCGCATCACGCTGGAAAATCTGTTTTCCTCACGTGACAAGCGAGCAGATCGGATCGTGCGTGCCATCGCGGCCATAACGATCTTTCGTGGAAGTCGCCACGTGACAACACTAAATCATGAGCATTCCATCCACTCCCAACGAGTCAGCGGCAGTGCGTCGCCATCAGCGGCAGCTGTCGATTATCGAGGCGGCGGCACGGCTGTTCGCGGAATTGGGATACAACGCTTGCGAGATGGAACGTGTGGCGGCCGAGATCGGCGTCGCCAAGGGAACTTTGTATCTCTATTTCCCAGGAAAGCAGGAGCTGTTTTTTGCCTGCGTCGACCTGGGCATGGGGCAGATGCAACAAGCCGTTCTAGGGGCCGCAAAGAAGGCGGATGATCCCTTTGCCCGTATCAGCCTGGCAATTCGTGCTTATCTCGATTTTTTTGATCAGCACCCGCAGTATGTGGAGCTGATCATTCAAGAGCGGGCGATCTTTAAAGATCGCAAGCGTCCCACGTACTTCGAGTACCGCGAAGCAAACGTCGGTGTCTGGCGGGAACTTTATCGCAGCCTGATCGCCTCGGGCCATCTTCGTTCCGATCTGCCCGCCGAGCGCATCTTGGACACAGTCGGCTATCTGCTCTACGGAACGATGTTCACAAATCACTTCATCGGCCGTACGGTAACTCTGGAAGAGCAGTACACGTCGATGCTCGAGATCGTGTTTCGCGGAATACTGAGCGAGCGAGAGCGCTCGATCGTCACGATCTGCCGCCCCTCAACATGTGGGTCGGACGAATTGCCCCATGCGTGAAAGGTCTGTGCGAGCGTTATTACGCTTTGCGCAGCCATAGTCGTTGTTCGCTCTGCAAACATAACGCGAGCGCAGTAGCCGGCTCAAATAAGCGCGACGCCCCAAGCAGATTCAGGCTCGAGACTGCGAGTGCGTGATGTTCGTGGAGCGAACAACGACTTTGAATACTACGTAACCGGGGTCAGTGCCAGCTCGTTCACGATCTGCTCATTGATGTTGCGATCTTTGAACTTCGTCGCCGAACGCAATGCATTCGTGATAGCTCGTTTGTCGCTCGATCCGTGGCAGATCATGCAGATGCCGTCGATTCCTAAGAGTGGAGCACCGCCCGATTCGCTATAAGCGAACTGCTGGCTCAAACTCTGGAAGGCACTCGCCGCAATGTCACGTTCGTGAGTCAGCTTGGACAACACGTGCTTCGAGGCAGTCCGCATGAGCATGTCGGCCATCGCTTCGCTGGCTTTAAGCACCACATTTCCTACAAAGCCTTCGCAAATGATGACATCCGCGTCGCCGTAGTAAATGCCGCGCCCTTCCACGTTGCCGATGTACTGCTCTTGCAGGTGACTGGCCACCAAGTACGAGTGCGCTTCGCGAACCAAGTCGGTGCCTTTGCCATCCTCGCTGCCGATGTTCATCAACCCTACGCGAGGCTTGGGAATTCCCAAGATCTCACGAGCATAGATGGCACCCATCACACCATACTGGTAGAGGTGCTCGGAACGTGCCTGCGGATTGGCCCCAACGTCTAGTAAGACGGAGGTCCCCCGCAGGGTAGGCAAAGCCACAGCGATTCCCGGGCGTTTAACACCCGCCAGGAATAGCTTGGTTCGTAATCCCGCGGCAACGACTGCGCCTGTATGCCCCGCGCTGACTACTGCGTCGACAGCCTTATCGGCCATCAACTGCCAGCAGATATTCAACGAGTTGTTGGGCTTCTTACGAACAGCTTCCGCAGCTTTCTCTTCCATTGTGATCCAGCTCTCGGCTGGCACAACTTCGATAGCAGCTCCGGAATAGCCTGCGTCAGCAAGCATCCGTTCGAGACGCGCAGCGTCCCCTACCAGCGCGACCTTCAATTCAGGTAGAACCTTAATTGCGTCGAGCGCGCCAGCAACGTTGGGATCGGGGCCAAAATCGCCCCCCATCGCATCCAATGCGATCCGCATAAGACGTTACTCTTGCTTCGTTTCGACGACCGTACGTCCCTGATAGGAACCGCAAGTCGGGCACACCAAGTGGGTGGGAGCTGCAGTGCCGCATTGCGGGCAGAATTGCAGTTGAATCGGCTTTTTGGCGTGGTGGCTACGCCGTTTTGCCGTTCGAGAAACAGATTGTCTACGCTTGGGTACGGCCATTTGCTCTTACCGCGAAAACATCAAACCTAATAAATAACTGATGCGGAACAACCAGCCCTGAGTCTGACATAAAGTCCGACTCCAGCAAGTCGTTCCGCCACAACGATCCGCATGCTACGCGATGCCGACAGCTGGTGTCAAGGAAGTCGTTGCCCTTGTCTTGGACGAACTTTACGACAGAAACAGCTTAATCGGAACGTGGCCGCGATGGCCTTCTATATCGGCCACCGCCACCACCATGTCCTAGCGAATCGAGTCGCACACGCACAGCTTCCGGGATCAACGCAAGTATGTCTCTTGTTCATCTCGTAAGTCATACGGTGTTATAGACTTGCTGTAGGCGGATCTCGACTCGTGGAGAGTCCGGATTCCGCCTCGAGATCGTTGAAAACTTGGCTATTCTTCTCCCGCTGCGGCGATGAACGCACCCGGGTTTGCGCTGTGATGAGCGATGATCTTGTCGGTCAGTTCTTGGGTGATTTCTGGATTATCGACCAAAAATAGCCGCGCTTTTTCTCGCCCTTGGCCCAATTTAATTGTGCCGTAGCTCAGCCAGGTTCCGCTTTTGTCAATAATCTGGTCGGCAACGGCCAAATCAAGGATGTCCGATTCACGGCTGATACCGCAAGTCGACAACATATCGAATTCGGCGATGCGGAACGGCGGGGCAATCTTGTTCTTGACGATCTTGCACCGCATCCGCATGCCGGTGACCGTTTCACCCTCTTTCAGCGTCGCGATCTTCCGCACATCGGTGCGGCACGAGCTGTAGAACTTCAAGGCGCGGCCGCCTGGGGTCGTTTCCGGGCTGCCGAACATCACACCAATCTTTTCACGGATCTGATTGATGAAGATGACGCACGTTTTGGACTTGGCAATGATGCCGGTCAGCTTCCGCATCGCCTGGCTCATCATACGAGCTTGCAAACCGACGTGCGTATCGCCGATGTCGCCATCCAATTCCGCCTTGGGCACAAGAGCCGCCACCGAGTCGATGACGATCAGATCGACCGCGTTGGACTTAATCAGCATTTCAGCGATCTGCAGCGCTTCTTCACCGTACGAGGGCTGGCTGACCAGCAAGTCTTCCAGGTTGACCCCGATCCGCTTGGCCCAGCTGGGGTCCAGGGCGTGTTCGGCGTCGATGAACGCCGCAATGCCCCCACCAATTTGGGCATTCGCGATCACATGTAGGGCCAAGGTCGTCTTACCGCTCGATTCCGGGCCGAACAGTTCGATAATTCGGCCACGCGGAAAACCGTTGCCCCCCAAGGCCATGTCGAGCGACAACGCACCCGTACGAATTCCGGGAATTCCGCCGGTGTGCGTGTTGTCGCTCAATTTCATAATTGAGCCTTCGCCGAACGCTTTCTCAATCTGCCCCAGCGCATTCGTGAGCATCGCCCGATCTCCATGTGTGGCTGCCTGAGTGGTGCTCTTGCCTCCCTTGCTTTTCGCTGCTGCCATGAGCTTCTTCCCTTTGGGTATGTTGAAGTGAGTGTCAATTCAAGATGAGAATCGAGACGGCGTCTGTGAACAAATTTGAAGTGTTGTCTCCCGCCGATCAGAGAATTATTCGTTTGCAGCGAGCAAAACTTCAACTGAGATCCCGGAATTTGTTGCGCACCGCCCCGTAGCCTGACTCTCTGAGTCGGGTATT
>JAZKFE010000417.1:0-5647 GCA_040386595.1 Planctomycetota bacterium
CGATCCGATTCTTGCACAAAGGCATCGTAATCGTCGGCGGTGGGGGGGCCCGAGTCCTTTGGTTCTTCCGCGGCGAGACTCGAACCGACAACAACACATCCCAGTAACATCAGCGCGAAGCCAAACCGTAGTTTAGAAAGAGGTTGCTTCGTTTGTGACATTCTGGGTATCTCCTGCGTCGAAGTGGCTACTCCGAACGGTTAAGATGTCTCTACACATAAAACAGTAGCGATCCCTCATTGTGGGTTCTCGGCCGAGGTAATTCAACCACGGACCGTTGTTGGTTCGTCTGCGCCAGAAGGAAGTCTCCCGTGAGTGCACGCATCCTTGCTCGGTTTGCCTACAACGACTTCGAATATCACGACGAATTTGACGGCGAATTCCTGCTCGGCAGGCAACGTTCGCCCGAGGAACCCTGCTTTCAAAAATTGCGAGACTCGACGGGTTGGCGGATGGCCGTCGCGACATTGCAGGACCGCGGGGTTTCGCGGCGTCATGCCTTGGTCGAACCGCTATCGGGCAATCGGGTGAAGATCACCAACGTCAGCGACGCCAACGTGATCTATGTGGCGGAGATGCCTCCCAAGCAGATGGTTCCTCTGGGGATTGAAGTCCGTGAGCTGCCCGTCGCGTTTACGTTGGGCGAGATCCTCATCAAGCTGTCGGCGGCAGCTCCGGAATCTCACGGCGCGGAAGTCGCGTATCAATCCTTGCCGTATGCGACACTCGGTCCCAAGAGTGCGGCTCGGATGCATTCCGATTCCTTAGCGAAACCGCCGCAGCCCAGTTCCGCGACAGAATCCGACGTGAAGACGCTGCTGCGCTGGTTGCCGGCACTCACACATCTCCTGCAAAGTGCTGCCACGACAGACGAGTTCTTTCAACAGGCCGTATCACTGTTATTGGAATTCGTGACTCTCGATTGGGCCACCGTGGTCTTGTATGACAAAGGAAAGTT
Source organism: Planctomycetota bacterium (assembly GCA_040386595.1). GTDB lineage: Bacteria > Planctomycetota > Planctomycetia > Planctomycetales > Planctomycetaceae > JAKFVC01. The sequence goes on from JAZKFE010000417.1 coordinate 959, forward strand.
CGGCTATTCCTGGAAGATCGTGGCCGAGAAACGCAGCCTGTCGAGTGCGGGCGGTACCAACGAGAAGATGCCGAGCCGCACGTTGTTAGTCCGGTTGCTCGAGGAAAAACGGACGATCCGCTACGTTCCGACATCCACAGTGGTGTCGGTCGAAAGCCTGACCGGCGTGGATTCGGTCGTCGCCGCACCGATCCTGAACGAGTCGGAAGAAGTCATCGGTGCCCTGTATGGCGAACGGCGAATTCTGCCCGGCATCGCGACGCGGCAAGCGATCTCCGAGCTGGAAGCTCAGCTAGTGGATACGTTGGCGTCAGGCGTCGCGGTGGGACTGGAACGACAACGTCAATCCAAGGCCGCGTGGGAAGCTCAGATCCGTTTTGAGCAGTTCTTCACTCCGCAGTTGGCTGCCGAATTGCGGACCGACCCGGGGCTGTTAAAAGGCCGTGAAGCGGACGTCACACTACTGTTCTGTGATATCCGGGGCTTCAGCCGGATCAGTCATCAACTGGGACCGGCGCAGACTGTCGACTGGGTGGTCGATGTGATGCGGGAACTCTCCGAGTGCGTGCTCGCCCATCAGGGAGTTCTGATTGACTATATTGGCGATGAAATCATGGCGATGTGGGGAGCCCCCGCGCAAGAGGCCAAACATGCAGCGTTAGCCTGCGAAGCGGCTCTCGACATGCTGGAACGCCTGCCCGAAATGAGTGCCCGCTGGAAGCCAATTCTCGGTAGCGACTTCAGCTACGGCATCGGTTTGAATTCGGGGAGTGCCTATGTCGGCAACACGGGAACCGTTTGGAAGTTGAAGTACGGACCGCTGGGCCCCGAGGTCAATCTGGCCAGCCGCGTGCAAGGTGCGACGAAGTATCTCAAAGTGGATTTGCTGGTGACGGCGGCGACTAAGAAAATGTTGCCCCCGGATGTGATCACTCGGAAAGTTTGTTCCGTACGCGTCATCAACATTCCCGAGCCTGTGGAGCTCTATGAGGTCCAGCGCAACGTCACCAACGAGTGGCGCGACTTGACTCGCAGCTATGAAGAGGCGCTCAATCTTTTCGAACGTCAGCAGTTTCATCGCGCGGTGAAAATACTGGGGGCGATCCTCAACGATTATCCCCACGATGGACCGTCGATCGTGTTGTTGTCCCGAGCATCAAAAGAACTGGTCGAACCGAGTCCATATTTCGATCCGGCGTGGGAATTGCCGGGGAAATAACGCGTATAATGGTCTTCGTAGGCGAGCGTCCGGCGTGACTTTCGCCAACTAGAGACTGGGAATAGTTAATATTGAAAAAAGTGGGCGCGAAGAAAGGTTGATTTAAGCGAGCCCGGCGGCGTAAGCCCCGGGATTCTTCGGCCAATCGTTGTAAAAAAGAATCCGGGGGCTTACGCCGCCCGGCTCGCCTGCGAAGAAAAAATCTGACGCTAAGTTCTCTATTTATTAGAACTCTCCGCCGCCCACAGCAAACCGTTCTTCAGCAACGTTTGAAAAACTTCCTGTTGAAAATCCTCGACACCGCCGAGTGACGTGTAGAACGATTTCCCGCCGTCGGATCGCGTAAATGTCCAGGCGACTGGTTCGTGCGGTTTCTTCTCTCCCCAACGTCCCAGCATGAGTACGGTCGCTTTCGGGTTGAGCGGCAGGCAGTTGTAAAGCGTCGACCCCATGGCGACTTCTGGCGAGCCGATGCCTTTCAGGATCGGGTGCCCGGCGGATTCCGCGAGCGGCCAGACGAACTGGCGGTTGGTCTCACCGTTTTTGTTGGAATGGTGATTCGTATAATCGCAGCCGAAGACCTCCAGATCGATCAAGGGCCAGGCTGCCTTACCCTCGGGAATGGTGTCATCGCGGGTTGAAAAAGCGTGTGTCGCGGTGCGGATTCCCACCACCGGCTTCCCCGCAGCCACGAAGTCCTGAAACACTTTCAGTTGCACGGGCGTCAGCAAGCGGCGGCGGACGCTCAGTAAGGCGACATCAGCCTGGGCCAGTTCGCTCATCGCGGGGAAGTCGTGCTTGTCTTGCGGGTTGTCAAAAATGTAGGTCACCTGAAAATCTTGACCGAGATGTTTCCGGGCAAACTCCGGTAGTGTTTTCTCTGTTTTGTACTCATCTTCACCAATGATCATGGCAATCCGTGGCCGCTTGTCTTGTGAGAAACGGAATGGGGTTCCCCCCAGGAAGGCAGTGCTGGTGATCGTCGGGCACCAGTGGGCTTCGATGTGCTCCACGACGTAGTCATTGCCGGTGAAATGGCTGACAAACGGGGCCTTGGCGGGGTTGTACATGGTGTCGGTCATGTCGCGCATGAGGACCACGTTGCGCCCGTTTTTCGCCATCTGCCGCAGGCCGAACGGGCGGCCGAGCACGCACATGTTCGCGTGCACGCCCAGCAGGATCACGTTGGTGATGCCGCGTTGTTTCATCAGGTAGAAGGCTTCCGCCGAATCAGTGATGGCGTCTCCGTCGAGAATTTCGATCGTGGCAATCTGCCGGCTCCAGGCACGCTGTTCCTTCGGTGCGGGATCACAATCGCACCCACCATCGGAATCATCGATGGGCAACGCCCCTTCCTTCTCAGGGACGATGCGGCACCAGTTTTCCAACGGAATTTTTGTCGGGACCACGGGTGCCTGCTGGGCCAGCTTGCGTTGCGGTGTGTCCTTGTAAAAATTGAGAGTATCGCTGGGACAGTGGATGATCAGCACGCCTTGCTTACGAGCCGCCTGGATGACTTCATTCATCCGCGGAGCCATCTCGGCAACCCGTGCGGTGGCGGTAGGGCACCAGTGTTTGTCCCACATGTCACAGACCACGACGGCCGTTTCACGCGGGTTCCAGGCCAGCGGCTGCAGCGTCACCGCATCACGTTTTTTGTCGCCATCCCCCTTCACCCGCGAACGGGCCACCAGCGATAATTTTCCCGCGGCAGCCTCTTGCCCGGTCGTCCAACGGGGAAACAGAATGGCGAGTGACAACAAACACAGCAGTGCGAGTCGACGCATCGAGGAAGTCTCCAGAGGTGCGAATAAAGCCGTCAATGAAATGAGCGATGGCCGCAAGTGCTGCGGAACCATCGCAGGTCGTTTACCTAGAGCTTTTTCTGAGCCGGCCATTTGTAGGCGGCTTGCGAATTCTTCCAGAAGAATTTTTCAAAGGCGGGCCGGCCTTTGCTCCGAAAATATTCGCTGGCGATCTGCTGGACTTGAGCGTAGGGGGCAAATCGCAAGCTAACCGGCCAATTGCTGCCGTAGACCAGTCGATCTTCGCCGAACGCGTTCCAGACGACATCCAGCACCGGAACATAAAATTGCAGGTCGTCGGGCGACAACTGATTGTCGCGACGAGCTCCTTCGACTAGCGCCGAGACCTTACAGAAAACATTCTTGGATGCCGCACAGGCTTGCATGCCAGTCACCCATTCCGCGGGCGGTGCTTTGCCGTCGATTCGCACGTTCGCTAGGTGATTAATGACGATTCGCAAGTCGGGAATAAGCTTGGCAACCCGGGCGATATCGGGCAGCATGTCGGGGCCGCCGTTGATGTCGAGTTCCAGGTCCTGCTCAACTAGCCGCCGCAGGTCATCCAGATATTCTTGACTGGCTAGTCCAGCCTTGATCCCGGAATGACTCACTCGCAGCCCACGAAAACGTGGGTTCTTCGCGAACCGCTGTAAGTGTCCGGCGAATTCCGGCGTTCCGACAGGAAGATTTCCGACCAGCCCGACGAGGAACGGATTGCGTTCCGCCAGATCAAGGATCCACTGGTTGTCTTCAATCCGCGGGCTGGCCTCAACCACGACTGTCCCGGTGACGTGGTGTGGTTTGGTGAGAGTCTGGAATTCTTCAGGCAGCACGGCGCGATACAACAACTTGTCATCTTTACCGGGCCAGGGAGGTCCATCTTTCCGCGTGGGATCGAAGAAGTGCGTGTGGGTGTCGATGATCGTGTCGACTGGATCCGCCGCCGGGAGCACGCCAGCACTTGTGGCTGCGGCCAGGGCCATGGTCCCCAGGAAATCGCGTCGCGTGAAGTTGATAGAAGGAGTGTCCGCCACTGTGATGCGCCTCTCCGGTTGCCCTGGCCCAAAGGTGTCGATCTCGCGTGAGGTCGGCGACTGCCGATGGTGGCATCATAGTCACCCGCGCAGGTGAACTCCAGAAATGCGAGATATTTGGACGTATCCGGAAAGCAAAACAGCCCGGCTGCTGGTGAGCAGTCGGGCTGTTAGACCTGCATTCAATTGTCGGACCGTTCTGGCCGCCGGGTTGGCGGGAGGGTGAGGCTCCTGTCGAAATATCCTCTTCGCTTGTGCCGATTGAAGACGATCTTGCGGCGTGTGCCTTTCCCTCCCGATCCCAACGGTTCGAACGTTTTTAAAAACCCCTAGAACTGATAGGCGGGGTTTGTTTTATCAAAGTCGATATCGGTCATTCCGAGATTCGTCTTGATCTGAGTGTAAGTATATTCCTCGACCAACACGGCTTCGCCCCCTTCTTTTTCCGGCCAGGCGTACTGTTCGACCCGGATCGGGAACTGGGTGTCGCGCTGCAGATAGAGTCGCGTCTTGTGGAACTTGAAGTAGTCGCGGGGCTGCGGATGAACCGTTTCCAGCATCACGCACGGCTCATTGCCGACGTTGACTTTGGATTCCTTCACCTGGACTTCTTGATACTGACCATCGGATT
>JAZKFE010000418.1:0-10576 GCA_040386595.1 Planctomycetota bacterium
GGGTAGCCCAGATTCTCGAATCTGGGTGAGCGGAGCGAACAAGAGGTTGTGGCTCATTCGATTCCCGAATGTCATCCTCTAATTCGGGGTTCCAGATGGGGAACGATCCGCTCACGGAGAACAACAGGGGGAGAATTCACGCCGCTGGTTGTTTTCCTGAGTTTATACAGAAGCGCCGGCTCTCAAAAACCGCAACCTCTTGTTCGCTGCGCTCACCCAGATTCGAGAATCTGGGCTACCCATCGATTGCGTCGATGGAAGTGCAAGCATTTAATGATGCCACTCTAATCTCCTTGCCTGTCGTGAGAGATTCATGACGACAGGCAAGTCGGCGCGTCAAAAGCGTTGTCGCTGAAAACGTGAGAGTTCCTGTCTGAAGTCTCACGATAGTCGCGACGTTGCCTTGAGTGACTCAAGGCAACGTGAACCGACTCTAATAGTCGTCGTCCTCGTCGTCACGGTCTTGGCGTGGGCTCAGATGGATCAGCTTACGGCAGGATTTGCAGAACAGGATTTTGCCAGACCGCAATTCCATCAGTGTCTGAGCGGGAAGCGAGACGAAGCAGTTCTGGCATTGATTGCCTTCGACTTCGGCGAAGGCATCCGGCCCTTGAGCCTGCACCATACGGCGATAGACCAACTCGATGTCACTGGGAATGACTTCTTCGGCACGCTTGATGTAGGTTTGAAATTCCGAGACTCTCGTTTTCAACCCCTCTTCTGCGGCGGCCAGTTCTTGTGCCAACTTCACCTCGGCCGCTTTTAGAACCACCAGTTCGGATTCGTACTGAGTCAAATCGTCCTTCAGCCGATCCAGCTTTTCGAAGGCCGCCAGGATCTCGTCTTCGAGAACGCTGTTGGCCATTTCGTCGGCTTCGACCTGTGCGCGGAGGGCATCGAATTCCCGATTGGAAGCGGCCTGGTTGAGCTTGACCTTGAGGCCCAGGACTTTGGCTTCGTTCGTCTTGACCTGCAGATTGCTCTGGTCAGCGGAAGCCCTGAGTTTTTTGATCTTTTCTTTGGTCGCTTCGATTTCGGCCTGTTTGGTGGCCGAAATCTGTTGCCGGGCCTTGATCTGACGCGGCGCGGATTGCAATTGGTTTTCGACGGTGCGCAGTCTGGTATACAAACTGTGCAACTCTGAAACCCCATTTCTGGCTGCGGCCATCCGATATATTCTCCCCGTGACATGACATGCACGACCCCGCAGCCTGACAGGCAGCTGGAGAGCCTTTGATTAGACCGTCATCTTAGCCGAAAACGGTGATCTTCGCGTTTGGTAAGTGCGCTATTTTCCCATGCCAGAGCACATTTGCCAATCACTACTGTGCCAGAACACCTGAATTCCCAAGATTTTCAGCGAAATACTTGGGCCAGCGTGCCCCATCGCTTGACGCGGCCCGCACGTCGTGCTTGCCGGTCAGCTGCATAGTACAGGTTTTGAAGGTGTGCCGTTTTTGCAGCGAAACCTATCAGGAAAGGCAGGAATCATCCCACGCAAAGGCGAGAAGTCGCCAAGATGAAGAAGGTTTTCCTGTGTTGAGCTTCAGGACTTTGCGCCTTGGCGCCTTTGCGTGAGACCCACTTCTCTGCCGTATTTGCCACGCTCCCTTGGGCCAGATCATTCGTGTTCAAACGATCTTGCGATTGGCTCGGGAATCGAGAGAATAAGAGGCGTGGGCTGCGACTGACGAACACTTTTTAATTGCGTGGCGAGGACCGGTCCATGTTATCTTTGCGCCTGCTGCAAGTGGCTTCGATTGTGTGTTGTCTCGTGACGACCGCCTGGGGCCAGGACTTCATTCTGGAAAATCCCGCGGATCCGGCGGCAGCCTCTACGGCTGTCATCATCGGAACTGATCTCGCGGTGATTGATGCCAGCGGCAAGAAATTCGTTTACCAGCGGCGCCCTGACCTGGATACTCCGGATGGTCTGTTCCAGGGATTTTTCTCCGCGGCGGCAAACCAGTACATGCGATGGCCGGTCAGTGGCACGGGCAGTATGCAGGTGGGGCGCATCATCGGAGGAACGATGATGTGGAGTCTCAGCCGGATGCAAATCCGGGGAGCTGCCGGCGGACCGATCAGCGGTGGAGGTTTCATTCCCGGTGGTCCCTTGCATGTGGGCACTTTGCCGGTCGGACCGAAGACGATCTGCGCGGCTCAGATTGATTCCGCAGGACAATTGCAATTTTTCATCGGACATGGCGAACACTGGCGGCACTTCCCCTCAGACCATCCTCCCGGGATATTTGTGCCCGGCGCTCCGGTGCAATTGGCCCCGCATCCCGGTGCCCCGGTTCCGCGAGTGTTCACGGTCGGGGCCAACGGGCGATTTCTGGAGATTACCGGCGGCAAGAACATCGTCGAAGTCCCGGTTCCGCCGGGGATCAAGTTTGTCCCGGGCAGCCAATTTTCAATAGCACCGTCCGCCACTGGCAGCTGGCTATTTGCTGCCGATCGTCACGGGCGGTTGCGGCGGCTGGACTCCACCGGGGGAGCCCCGCAGACCATAGAAGGCCATCTGGGAGTGCTGGAACCCGGAGCACCAATTACCGTCATGCGGGATGGTTTTGAGCTGTTCATGACCGATCGCCACGGCGCGGTCATCGTCTATTCTCTCGATCCCATGGGTGTCTGGCACGGGCCCGAGATTCTGGCTCCCGGATTCACTTCAGCGGGGTTTGTGACGGCGTGGATCCGGCCCGGAACTACGGCCATCGAAGCCGCGGCCGTCGATAATCACGGCCATCTGCAAGTTTTGCGTTACGTGGGAGGGGCCTGGACCAAGAATACGGTTCCGGGGATCAAGCTGCCGGCCGGTTCACCGCTCACTGCGTTTGAAACGACTGCCGGTTTGAGCCTAACCGCGATCCTGGCTGATGGTCGCTGGATGGAATTTTTTGAAATGGGTGGTATGTGGCACGATCGCGTGATTGCAGCCGGATTTCCCTTACGAGCCCCCCTGGCCTTCAGTGATTTCGGGCCGATGTTGTTCGCCTCAGACGTCACCGGCCGGTTGATTTCGGCCATCTGGACGGGGAGTGAATGGCGGAGTGTGATCTGTGTCCCGGCCGATTTTCTGCCGGGAGCGATTAGCATGGCTCCCCGCTTGATTTCTCGCAAAACAATCGTGAATCGACGCATCGATCCGGTCACCGTCGAGCTGCAAAATACCACGCCCGAAGAATTGGTCGTCCGGGTGCTGGATGCACGCATTCCAGGGAAAGTCCAGGAACTTGTGATTCCGCCGAATGGTTCGAAATCGATGTCCGCCGATCGCGATGCGGGCGGCACTTTAGAAGAAGTGTACATCGTTCCGGGACCGCGCGGGCCCGTGCAGCAAGTGCGACAGTTCCCGCTTCCGCCTCAAAAATTCTACGACGTCATGGTGTATGCAAATCGAGTGACCTACCAGTACATCGATCGTCGCAAGCAAAAGGGGCCGCTCCCCGACTTCAGCGAGTCATCGCTGATTAGCCTCGGAGCCTTCCCGCTGCCCCCCGGGCCCGATCTGCCGAACGGGACACGATTGGACGTCTATGCCATCACGACTGCCACGCGTAATCCCGGCGCCGCCGCGGTGCTCGATCCGATGTCGCCACTGCCGTGATGTTTTTTGACCGCGAATTCTCAAGGGATGGTGATTTGCGGCGGCGTTAAATCATTGGGAGGGTGAGGCTCCTGCCGAACCGCGTGGTCCACTGGGGTGGTCCACTGGGATTCGAAAGACCAAGCGGTTCGGCAGGAGCCTCACCCTCCCAGAAGCCTTCATGACGTGCCGGTTTGAATTGGCATTCAAGTTCAATGCTGTTCCCGGCCGGCTACTGCGAATGCGTTATGTTCGCGGAGCGAACAACGACTATGCAATGCCCAACGTCACGGGGTGGGTACTGCTCCGGGGGGAAGTTGGCTGGGGTCAATTCCGGCTGCTCCAGCAGGCAGGCCGCCGCTGGTTCCGGGCGGACCGTTGAATGTGGGCGAAGCCCCTCCTGGCATTCCCATGCCCCCCATGCCGGGAAGCTTTCTCGACAGCGATTCTCCCACCGCCTTGATCTCGCTGGGAATCGTGCCGAGGGCCACGATTTGTGACCCGCGTTGCTCCACCTTGATGCTCGCCAGGCTCTTGTCGCCGAGGGCGATCACGTCTTCCATGCCCCCCAGTGTCAGCATGGCCTTCATCTTCTCGAACTGTGACTTCAGATCCGTGAAGACGGCTTCGGCAGCAGTCTTCATTTCACCAGCTCCAGCACTGTCCGCACAGGCCATCAACAGCTCGATATCGATCCGGTCGCTGATCTTGAACCCGGCCACGCCACCACGAAACGTTTTATTCGCGGCGCGTTCCAAGGCTTGCATTTGAGGCTGATTGGCCGGGGACTGCACAATCGCATTGGGATTGAGGGGAGTCTCGATAATGGCCGCCATCAACACCGTCATGCCGGGGTTAATGAAATCGAATTCCCGCCGCCGAATTTGCTTGGGCCCTTGATCCATCACTTCCTTGAGATCAGCCTCCATGGCCATCACCATGACGGATGGCTCGGGGAAAAACATACTGTCGCCGTAGCCGCCGGCTCCGGGAAGCACAGCGCCAATCTTGTAGTAGGTTTTCCCGTTGTGGTTTTGAGGCATGGCATGCATTTTTGCTTGCGCAATTTGCTCAGGCTGCATGGGAATCGAAGTCCTCAAAACGGCCACCTGACGAGCATTGACCGGTCGGGTCATCGCAGCCTGCCCTGGGGCTCGTCCCAAGGCAATATCCATGCCCGATTTCGTTTGGTCAATTTTTGCCCCCACGGTCACAGAGATGATGTCCTTGATCCCGACCGGAGATTGCTGCTCCTGACTCGCGATCATTTGGACCACCGCAGGCTGAGTCATCACGCTAGCTAGCAGCGGACTCGTAAACAGCTCTTGCGCTTTGAAGTGGGTGACCAGATTCGCATCCGGCAACAGGTAGGTCATGTCGATCTTGTTCGATCCGCTGCTGCCGGAGAATTGCGCAACAACGACCACCAATCCACCGATCGACAACAGCACGGCAGCAGCGATGCCGATGATGCCCCAAGGAATTTTGGGGCCAGCCGATTTTTTCTTCTTCTTGCCCGCTTTCTTACCCCCTTTGGGCTTAGGGGCGGGGGCTTCTTCTTCAAAATCGTCACCGCCAAAGTCATCGGCCAGATCTGCGAAATCTTCCAATTCGTCCGCTTCAGTTTCGGCCGGCAACTGAATCTTGAAGATCTCCCGACACTTGGGACAACGGACTTTTTTCCCATCGAACGAGCGGTCCTTGAGCTTCAATGAACCGTTGCAATGGGGGCATTCAACTTTCAACGGATCGGGCATGATGTCAAATTCCGCAGTGGGTAATACAAGGAGAGATGGACGATCGTCGGAAGAAGTGCGATTGATGTCGAATTATGTACGTGTGACGTTCAGAATGCACGTGAACATCTCACAAATCAGAACCAGCGTCGTTTGTCCACACTGGTGATGAACGGGCGCTGTGACTGATAGCAACGGATATTTTCCAGCAGCGTTTCCAGATGACGCACGGCAATGTGTGTCGAGGCGGCAGCGACGTGGGGCGTCAGGATCACGTTTTCCATGCGCCATAAGGGATGGTCGGCCGGCAGCGGTTCCACTTCAAACACATCCAGTGCGGCTCCCGCAATCACCTGATGCTGTAATGCGGACGTCAGATCGGCCAGATCGACGATGGCCCCGCGGCCAATATTGATCAAAATTCCCGACGCTTTCATGGACTCAAACTGCGGACGTCGGAACATCTTGAATGTTTCCGGCGTATGCGGGGCGGCAATCACAACGAAATCACTTTCAATTAGAAGTCGTGGCAGTTGCGATAGGTCCCAGACCTCGGGGAGCACTCCAGGGACCGACCGGGTCTGGACATCGACACCGATCAATCGCATTCCAAACGCGGCGGCGCGACGCAAGATCTCACTGCCAATGTGCCCCACGCCCACCACACCCAACGTGCAGTCGGAAAGATGCATGTGGGCTTGATCAATCTTGTTGACGACGCCGTTTCCCGAAACGAAATCGGTGCGGGCCGCTTCCCCCCCAATTGGCTCCCAACGGGATTGCGCTTGCAGGCGGATATAGCGATGCAGATTCCGCGCAAAACAGAGGACGTACCCCATGACGTGATCGGCGATCACATCCGAGAACAAACCTCGCATATTGGTCAATTGACAGGGATGCTCAATCAATTCAGGGAAGAGGTAATGTTCCAAACTGGCCGTGGCGGTTTGCACCCATTCCAGTCGCGTCGCGACCTGCAGCAGCGGCGGCGTAATCTTGCCGAAGAAGGCCGTCGCGTCAACGATTTCTTGGATCGCCTGCGCAGCGTTCGCGGCATTGACGATGACGATGTCGGGGGCGGCAACTTCACGAATCCGCAGCAGGCGAACGTCGTCCACTGCGGGGAAGATGACCAGTTTGCGCATGAGTCGAGTTCCTGATTCAGAGGAGCGATGTCTGAACGATGTGAGTCCGCGTAGATCTTACCCGCAATGGACGGCAGTTTCTCGGTTCTTATCGCTGATGGGAAATTGTGCGAGCGAAACGGGGCAAAGAAAAAAGAAAGCGTTTTGAGTGGTTTCCCATCCAAAACGCTTTCCTCGTAACCTCGATCATTAGTGCGGGCCAACGCCAACTTTCGCGGTTACGCTAGACATGTTTTGCACAATCCATGCCGCTGGCAGCAAAGTTTTCAGACTGCAGTGGAGCACCTCAAATCCGGTCTCGTGGCCTTCACGAAGTCACTCATTCAGCCCACGGTCATGCCGTCACTTGGCTAGGGACATTTCCCCATAGAAAAAGACCCCAAAGAAAAAAGAAAGCGTCGTGAGGAATTCTCCTCACAACGCTTCTTTCGTAATCCTGATCCTTAGTGCGGGCCAACGCCAATTCTCAGGACTACATTCACACTATGTCGCACGAGCTGTGCCAGCGTATGTCAAATTCGATCGTTGAGTGGAACACCCCAATTCGATCGAGTCGAAGTTCGCAGAAAAAAGAAAGCGCCCGGAAGGCTAAGCCCTCCGGAGCGCTTTCTTGGACACAACAGCAATTAGAGTGGGCCGACGCTAACCACTGCAGTTTCCGAAATTTGTTTAATGCAGCTGGCGTGCCAATACCATTTTCAGCACACGGAAATTAAACATAACACAATATTGAATAACGATTTAAAATAATTCAAAACTGCGTCAAAAGAAACCTGCAACGTGGTCACGACATCGAGAGCGCCGCAAAATGCATGTGCAAGTTGCTCCGTTTGTTGCAAAATAGACCACCGTTTGGCCCGCATTCTGCACATAGCTCTCATCCAGTAGACCGACGATGAGTGAGAAGAAGACCTGAAGCCGAACGGAGCACGTGGGTTTGCGATGGTAAACAGGAACATCGTCAAGCATTGCTGACTGCGCTTCCGAGAGTGGTAGCAGGGTTTGCAATGCGCGCCTGAAATGGCAAATTGATCGCTGAGCAACCAGGTTGGTGGTCGATCAGCGACCAACTGTCTTTATCGCCCTGATCAATCCACGTAAGTTTCGGTGAGGTTCTACTATGCCTCCACGGCGTCGTCCCGTGGCAGAGGGAGTTTTTAATAAGCCCCCTGCCCCTCCCCCTGCGGGCGAATATCTGGTTCCCTTTCTGCATTACCTGGAAGCGGAATGTGGAATGGCCGCGAACTCCCAGAAGGCGTACCGGTCGGACCTCCAGCAGTTCTTCACGTGGATGGAGCAAACTCATCCCATTCCCTTGCAGCAAGTCGACCTTACCTTGCTGGGGGATTACCTGCAGCATCTGCATGGCCGCCAGTTCGCGGCCTCCAGCATCGCGCGGCATCTGGTCTCGTTGAAGATGTTTTTCCGGTATCTGGTTCTCGAAGGGGTATTGGTCGAGAGCGTCGTCGAGCTCATGAACTCGCCTAAGTTGTGGCAGCACCTGCCCCATGTCTTGAGTCCTGACATGGTGAATCGCCTGCTGTCGGCCCCGAATGCCGAAGACACTTATCCTCGGCGCGACCGGGCATTTCTGTCGCTCCTCTATGCCACAGGGTGTCGCGTGTCCGAAGTGGCCAACTTGCGGATGCAGGATATCCATCTGGAGGAAGCCTTTTGCCGCTGCGTGGGTAAAGGTAATAAGGAGCGGCTGGTTTCCTTAAATCCGATCGTCACCCAAGCCGTCAAAAACTACCTCGCGCACGAGCGTCCGCCGCTCGTTCATCTGCGCGACTGCGACTTCTTGCTGGTTTCCCGAACGGGTCGCGGTCTGACCCGAATCATGCTGTGGAATCTGGTGAAAAAGTATTCGCTGCGGATTGGCGCCAGTTTGGATGTCAGTCCCCACACGCTGCGCCACAGCTTCGCGACTCATATGTTGGCGGGAGGCGCGGAAATCCGTGCCCTGCAAGAATTGCTCGGCCACGCGAGTATTGCGACCACTCAGATCTATACACAGGTCGAACACAGCCGGTTGAAGGCCATCCATTCGAAATGCCATCCCCGCGGTTAGGGCGTATATAGAGGAAGTTCTGCCGTAGGATGGGCATTCCTGCCCGTCTCTGTGTCTGTCGCCCCCATATCGACGGGCAGGAATGCCCATCTTATGAGTCATTTCTTTGACAGTCACCGCTTAATGTGTATTCACATGTTCCCCAAAAAAATTGCGGGGTACCGGAGGGCACAGAACACATTCGGCGAAACCGGTCTGCCTGTCGTTGGCGGATTTTTTGGGGTGAACTTGCATCGGGCAGCCATTCCCGATTAACTGTCTAAGATGCGCTGCCCTCAGCCTCGCCCCAAGTCATCATCCCGAAAGCCGACATACGGCGACCCCATTGACTGCTGATTCACATGGCCGAAGATCTCGTCTTCATGATGGGCAAGTTTGCCGCTCGCGTGCCACGCGACCGCAGCTATGTCGAATCTCACTTGTGGGTACAGCGTCACGGAGACGTGTATCGAGTTGGGTTTACGGCGTATTCGGTGCGACTGCTGCAGGATGTCTATTTTTTGAACTGGTCGATTGACGCGCAGACGCGAGTGCGTAAAAAACAAGAACTCGGCGAAATCGAAAGTTCGAAGGCACTGTCCACGCTGTATGCCGCTCGCAATGGCCTGGTCGGTGAATTTAACGCCGAACTATTGAATGATCCGTCCGCGATCAATACAGATAGCTACGGTGCTGGCTGGTTGTACGAGTTTTCGACCGACGAACCATTGCTGTCACCCGAAGAATATCTGCAGGTCCTGGAGAATGGCTGGGAAGATACCCAGCGCATCATCAAAGGGCAGATCAACGAATAAGGCACTGACGCCGCCCGAAGTGATACCGTCAACAGCCTGCAGTGAGAGACATTGCTCAAGGGAGCAATGTATAAAAAATCTCAGCTGTGGCCGCGCAGAGAAAAAAGGCAAGGTTTCATGGCCGGCAAGAAATTAACGGTGGTGATCTCGCAGCAGCAGGGGAAAAATCCCGTGCAACGGCATCTCGAAGAAGAGATTGCCGTCCAATTGCTGGGCGATCCGGATATTGATATTTCGCTGGTACCGCATCTTTACGATTTGAGCCGCGACCACACGGGGACCCTGTTCCTGCAAAAGGTGCCGGGCAATCTGCTGGTGCTGTCGTGGTTGTTCTCCCGAGCCGCACGCTGGATTCTGGACCGCAATGGGATCAAGGGGCAAGAAGGCGTCTCGCTGCTGAACCCCGCAGAAGAAGAGACCGACACACCACCGACCGCCAATGGGATCGGTTCGTTAGATGCCCCCAAACGCAAGCTGTATTGCATTGACTTGCGCGATCACCAGCAAGCCAAGACCTACCTCGACGAGATCCGCCGGATTGCCCGTGAGAATACGGTACAGACCTTCGATCTGATGGGTTTGATTCAAAGCTCGCCGCAGCGAGAAAAGCTGCAAAAATACGTTGAGCCCGAAAAGCTGCTCAAAGCCGCGGAAGCGCCCCCCAATCCCGAGACCGACGAGCAAGTCAAACGCCGCTGGTACCCGGTCATTGATTACAGTCGCTGCACGAACTGCATGGAGTGCATCGATTTCTGCCTGTTTGGCGTGTATGGCCTGGACGGCGCGGATCGGATCCTGGTCGAACAGCAGGACAACTGTAAAAAGGGTTGTCCCGCGTGCAGCCGTGTCTGCCCCGAAAACGCGATCATGTTCCCCGGCCACAAGACGGCCGCAATCGCCGGTGCCGAGGGTGAAGTTTCCGGGCTAAAGATTGATCTGTCGCGTTTGTTCGGTGCTCCCAACGCGTTGGAAATGGCCGCGATGGAACGGGATACCGAGCTCGTCGCCGACGGTCGTGAAGCGGTGGGGTTGACGGTCGGAATTCCGAAACGCCAGGCCGCGAAGCCGCAGCAGCGCGACAATCTGGATGATTTGATGGACGGACTGGACGACCTCGATCTGTAGCCGCGGATGGTAATTTGCAACCAATCGAGATGGATTGCGAAGCGACCGATGAAAAATGTCTCCCCTCGCCCCAGTATTTCTGGGGAGAGGGGTTGGGGGTGAGGGGTTTTCCT
>JAZKFE010000419.1:0-6418 GCA_040386595.1 Planctomycetota bacterium
CGAAACACCACCAAATTCAAGATCCCTTGAGAATTCACGCTCCAAAATCCTGCACGACATAGCCCGTTGGGGCCTCCTCGTGGTAGATGACAGGAAGCGTCTCAAGCACTACGATTGCGGTATCCTCAGAGCCCCGATTACTTAGGGGGTTCGCCTAAAAACTTGAACAGCCACGACACGGTTTGCCAGAAGTCAGACCAGCCCCAGATGTCGAAGATCCTTTACGGCATTGCCCGCCACGGTAATGAAAGCCCAGGAGCCCACTCATGTCTCTGCATTCTCGGTCGTTGGTTTCTCGCATTGGTTGGTTGGCCTGCCTGTTGCCACTGTGGTGCTTGGGTTGCAGCCCGAAACCCACGGAAACTCCGACTGGGACTACTGGCACATCGTCCGCCGCAGAGCCCAAAACCGCTGGGACACTCCGCAAAGTGAAGCTGCTGCTCAACTGGTACCCTGAAGCCGAACATGGTGGGTTCTACGCCGCTCAGGTCCATGGGTATTACCGCGACGCGGGGCTGGACGTGGAAATCGTCCCCGGTGGACCGAGTGTTCCAGTAGTTCAGCAAGTGGCGACGAAACAAGTCGAATTCGGGATCGTTAACGCCGACCCCATCTGTTTCGGGCGGGCTCAAGAAGCCCCCATTGTGGCCCTGATGGCTCCGCTGCAAACCAGTCCTCGTTGCCTGATCGTGCATGAAAAATCGGGAATCAAAAAGTTCGCCGACATCCACGACATGGAAGTGGCCATGTCCTCCACGAGTGCCTTCTCGCACTTCTTACAAAAGAAATTCCCGTTCAAGAATGTTCGCATCGTGCCGTATCCCGGCAACGTGGCGCAGTTCCTGCAAAACGAGAACTATGCGCAACAGGGCTATATCTTTAGTGAGCCGTTCCTCGCCAAACAACAAGGTGGTGATCCCCGTGTGCTGCTGGTTTCGGACGAAGGTTTCAACCCTTATACCAGTTGCCTGATCACTCACGATGAAATCGTCAAGCAAGATCCCGAGCTGGCCCGCAAGATCGTTCAAGCGTCAATTAAAGGCTGGCAGAAATACCTGGCAGAACCGAAGCCCACGAACGAACTCATCCACAGCCTGAACAAAGAGATGTCGCTGGAAGTCCTGGCTTTCGGAGCCCAGGAGCTGAAACCGCTGGTCGAAGATACCGTCACCAAACAGCATGGTCTCGGCCATATGGGTTTGGAACGCTGGCAAACCCTGGTCGATCAATTGGTCGAGATCGGTCAATTAGCCCCGGATAAGGTCAAAACGTCCGATTTGTTCACCACTGAGTTCTTGAAGGCCAGCGACAAACAACTGCCGTAGCTTGCACGCGGTCGGTGATTTCGTAGCCCCAATGGGAAAAGCGGGAAGTGACCTCCGCTTTTCCCCAAGCGCCGAGATGCATCATGCAACGAATGTCATTGTGGTTGGCGACGGTTGTCGCTTCCTGGCTGGGAATGCAAGCGGTACATGAGTTCGGCCACGTGCTCGGTGCGTGGTTGACTGGTGGTCGCGTCGCACGAGTCGTGCTCCATCCGCTGACGATTTCACGGACCGATCTGTCGGAAAACCCCAGTCCATTAATCGTGGTTTGGGCAGGCCCTATTGTGGGATGCCTAGTGCCGCTCATCGTTTGGGCGGTCGCGGCTCGTTGTGGCTGGCGGTGGAGTTTTCTGCTCCGTTTCTTCGCCGGATTTTGCCTCATCGCCAACGGGGCGTACATCGCGTTTGGCTCGTTCGACCGCGTGGGTGATTGTGGCGAGATGCTACGACATGGGGCCGCAATGTGGCAGCTGTGGCTGTTTGGTGGTGTGACAATTCCCGCCGGCTTTCGAATGTGGCACGGACTGGGACCACAATTTGGTTTCAGCCGCCAATCGACCGCGTCCACAACAAATATTTCGGGATAATTCCTGGCACCAGAGAATGCCTCTCCCCTACCCGTTCGTCGCCGTCTCTCACAAACATTCCACAAATGCGCCCTACCCACGACCGCCCCCAGCCTCCATAATTAATAGTATCTCTGAAAAATTGTTCCAATCGGTAGTTTGTCGCGATTGGCTGTCGGTATCAGGCAGAATCCCGCTTTTCGTTTTTTCTCGAGAAGTGCAAAGATGTCTACTCCCATGATCATTCCCGTTCCGGACGTCTCGAGTATTCAGCGAATCCATCAACTCGAACGGGCCCTCGTGTTGTCGCTCGATACGATGCAGCTTCTGGTCGAACGTCTCCAAGCCAAGTTGGGGCCGGGATTCCTGGGCGAAGACTTGGAGCAATTCACCGGTGCCACCACCGCGGCCAAGTTGCACGAGGAGGTCGCCGAGATCGACCGCTTCCTGAGTGATGGACACCAGCCCAAAGCCATCCGGCATTTTCATGACGTGTTCGGCCATACCTGGGACGAAGCTCACGCCGCCATCCAACAGTGGAATCACAAATCTCCGGCAGAGAAACTGCTCTCCATCAGGCTCGCCCGCTACATTAAGTCTCTGGAGGCGGAACGCGGTCAGTAGAGACTCGCGCAGTCCCTCATTCCGCTTCTCGATGTCGTTTCGCCCGATTTTCGCTGGCGGGCTCCAGTTGGCATGATTTTTCTCAAACCGCCAAAATGGGCAATCTGCCTGAACTTTTCCAATTGCTCCTGAAAAGTAAGTGAACAAATTGGGGGTTCAAATCGCGTGCCGTAGGGGCTCTATCTTCCGCCTGTGGGTGCAGAATGGTCGAATTGTCGATATAGTGGAGTAAGGCGTCCCTTCTCCGGCCATGGCAGCACTTCGCGGACGAACAGTTATGGCAAAACTCTCTGATATCAAGCCGATTCCACTGAAATCGCTGCTGCGAAAGAAGGCTGGCTCGACAACTGAGTTGGCGGCAGCTGCGGTGATTATCGCGCAGGACATCAACACTGGTTCTCGAGTGGTCGCGTTTGGTCGAGAACTTTTGGAAGATCTGGCTCGAGCCAAAGCTCGCCACGCCCTGAAAGTCTTGATCATCGAAGTCGACTTCGAATCCGAGGATTTGCAGCGTCTGTTGACCCTGATCGACTCGGTAAAAGGCACGCCCGACACCGCCGCAGGCTGAGACGCCGAATGAGATCCGTGCCATTCACAGAAGATTCCACGCAAAGGCGCAAAGTTCTACAGCTTAATAACATAATAACGTCCGTCATATTGGCGCCTTCGCGCCTTGGCGTGAGATAATTCCCTCCTGATGTTCATTTCTCAATAGAGAACATCCTCACCCAAAGCCTTTTGACAACTTGGCCTGATCACTTCAAAATTGGCGGCACAAGCTTACGCTGACGCGTATTACCGATGCGTGGGCTGAATTCGAACGCCGACCCTATAAAAAAAATTCCAGGACGACAGTCATGAGCACCAATCAACCGGCATCTGGTTTCAATCCGTTGAACGAGGAAGAAGCTTACGTCATTCTGAAAAAGGGGACCGAACGTCCGCACGTCGGCGAATACACCGATCTGAAAGCGGCCGGCACGTTCATCTGCCGCCAATGCCAGGCCCCGCTCTACCGTTCTGACGACAAGTTTGACAGCCACTGCGGCTGGCCCAGCTTTGATGCCGAGATTCCGGGCGCGGTCGATCGTTGTACCGACGCCGACGGTTATCGTACGGAGATCATCTGCCATCGCTGCTACGGCCACCTGGGACACGTCTTCATCGGCGAACGCCTCACCGCCAAGAATGCTCGGCACTGCGTCAATTCGATCTCGATGAAGTTCGTCCCTGAGGGGGAAGCATTGCCGCCGGTTCTGAATCGGTAGAACGCATAACGCCAAGCAAACAAAAGCCTTACACGATCAGCTCGGGCCCTACCCCGTCATGCCGTTGAGGGCTTGGCCGCTTACAGAATATCTTCGATGACACGGCCGCGGCTCAACGGAATGGGGCGGCCTTCGGTTTCGTGGAGTTCTGTGTCGGGGGAATGCCCCAGGCAGTGGAAAATCGTGGAAAGCAGGTCCGCCGGTTCGACTCGGCCCGAGACTGGGTAAGCCGCGTGCCCGTCGGACTTCCCATGGACAATGCCCCCTCGCACGCCGCCGCCGGCCAGCGCGATGGAGAAACAGCTGCCCCAATGATCGCGGCCGCCGCGGCCGTTGAACTTAGGGGTGTGACCGAACTCGCCAACCCACACGACCAGGGTCTCGTCCAACATGCCACGTTCCGTGAGATCGGTGAGCAACGCCGAGTAGGCTTGATCCATCCACGGCATCAGGAAACGTTTCAACATGTCGTTGTGATTGTCGTGCGTATCCCAGCCCCCTCCATTGGGTTCGCCGTCGACCTTGCACCAATTGACCTGCACCAGCGACACCCCTGCCTCGACCAGACGTCGCGACAACAGCAAGCTCTGAGCCCAACGGGTCTTACCGTACCGTTCGCGAGTTGCAGGCGTCTCCAGTGTGAGATCAAACGCCTGACGGGCCTGAGCTCCCCCCAACAAGTCTAGGGCCTGCTGAGTCTGTCGATCGAAACTATCGACCGCAGACGACTGCAAGATGCCTTCCAGCTGCCGGTTCATTTGATCCAGCAATGAGAGTCGCTTCTGGAATTGGACCGTCGACATCTCGGCGGGCAATGCCAAGTCAGGAACCGAAAACTTCTCTTGAGAAGGATCGCACGTTAGGAGCCATGGATCATATTGCGGTCCCAGCACGCCAGCGATCTGGCCCGGCCAAACAATCTCTCCCACGTTGGCGATTCGCGTCGGCAGCGTCACCGCTGCCGGAAATGTGTTCTTGTTTCCCTGCTTCACGTATTTCGCGATCGATCCCCAATGCGGCGACAGATTGGGAGCCTTGGAGACAGCGTTCTCGGCATGCGGCGGAACGTGCGGCACGCCGGTCATCATGTGATAGCCACTCGACGAATGCGAGTTGTCATTCGTAACCATGGCTCGTAACACGGCGATTTTGTCGGTCAGCAACGAGGTCTGCGGCATCAATTCGCCGATGGACAGTCCGGGCGTGCGTGTGGAGATAGCACCGTAGGCCCCGCGGATTTCAGCGGGAGCTTCGGGTTTGGGATCCCAGGTTTCATGCTGTGGAGGACCGCCCCCCAAAAAGATCACGATCACCGATTTGGCCTTACCAAATCCGAGCCCGGTTTCTGAGGCCGGCACAGCCACCGGTTTGGGCGCAGCCGCCAGCAACGAGGGCAGCGACAGTCCGCCAAATCCAATACCACCGACGCGCAACCATTCACGACGGGACATCGCTATGCCGCGTCGGTGCGGCGGAAGATCGAGAATACTTAACATGACGTCCACTCCAGGTAATCGCGCTTTACCAGCCAGCGTTTGACTCTAACAGAGTCGGCAATCTTTGTCTATTTGCATTAACCTTGGCTTATATGACACCACAACTGATCTCAATCAAAGAAAGAAAACACCCGACGTGATTTCACGCCGGGTGTCGATGACTCAAAGTTGAATACTGACCGCTGCGAATTTACTTCGCATCCCACCACCAGCGACCTTCCGGCAACTTGCCGGGCTTGGCTTTGGCGGGGACTTCTTTCAGGCCAGCTTCTTCACGATGCAATTCGCTCTGACGAGCCACCGACAGGATGTCGGCTCGCACGCCACCAGCGACCTGCACGACGATGTCGTTGCCGCGGTAGACGCGGTGATTGATCACCGATTCAACCGTCTTGGCGGGGGCAACCGTCTTGGTCTTGTAGGCACCGTTCTCGGCGAAGGCACCAAAGTTCAAATTGGCACGTTGAGCCAGATGTTCGGTCTGCAACAGTGCGGCAACCATACCCAAGTCAAACACGTTTTGCAGCTCGGCAAAGACCAGGTCTTGCTTGGCCAGCTCGGCGTAGTTGTCGGTGAAATTCTTGGCAAACAACTGATTCACGGGGCTGGCCTTACCGGTATGGACCCGGGTACCATCGGCTTGAACGAACTGGTCTTCGGACAACACTCGCACAGACGAACCGCGGATTTCATAGACCAGACGATCGGGGCTGTGCAGGATCGAGTCGTACTTCATCGTCAACCACCAGCGAAGTGCATCCAACGGCATCGCTTCGTGCTTGGCAAACTTGGGCAGCAATTCGAAGATGCTGGGAATGGCCTGGCCCCCTTCGAGCTTGCCGATTCCGATCAACTTCATGCGATAGTCGGCGGCAACCAGGACGCGAGCCACTCGAGAATTGGCGGGAATGCCGTAGATCTCGACGTCTTGCTGTCCCATCCGCTTTTGAATATCACCCAGGAAATTCTTCGTTCCACCCGGAGCCAACGGGCCAGCCTTTTGTGAGGCTTCGACATAGTCCTTGACCGCCTTCAGCCCCTCTTTGCGAGGATTGATCGAGCAACCAAAAATCTTGTCGCCATTCTTGGAGAACGTTCGCATTACGGTCACGAGGTCGTCGAGATGCAGAGTCGGGTGA
>JAZKFE010000419.1:6428-12990 GCA_040386595.1 Planctomycetota bacterium
ACCGTTGGTCACGCCAACTGCAATCCCCTTGTCATTGAACTTCCAACCCTCGGCCGGACCAGCCAGCAATACATCGTGTTCTTCAGGAACAGCGATCACGTATTGAATGTGAGACAACCCGGCCATGTGCCGCATAGTCTCCAACAGCGGCAAGTCCGAATCGACGCGATCAGCAACGGCTTTTTCCAGGCGAGCCAGCGAGACAAATCGCAGCGCACTGGGAGCAGCCATATCTTGATTGATGGCAGCGTTGCGGGATTTCAGGCCCAAAGTCACCAGGTGACCTTGTTGGTCGGCCGTCAAACGCCGTGTGAGTACACCTTGCGGGTCAACCCAAACACCGTTCTGTTCCCAAGAAATGGCGCCACCTTCGCCGTCGGCTTCCATCCACGGTGAATCGGGGGGACCACCCGTCAGTTGCTGAATCATCATCATCAACGGACCGGGGTTCGCCAAATTACCGCCGCCGGCCGATTTCTGGCCGCGAGCAGCTTGTTGCAGGCGTTCGCGTTTCGGCCCGGCGGGCAATCGGCGAGCACTGGCTTCGACAGCCTTGGTGTCACCCGCTTGCAGCTGGGCGTCAGCGACTTGCTCAATCAGAGCGGCTTTTTCTTCCGCATTTGCAGTTTGAGTGGCGATGTCCAAGGCAGCGCCATATTCACCCGCCTCCAAATGCGCCGCGACCTGTTGCCCCGGATTCGGAGCCTCCGCGGCGAAGGAGACTGGCAACCAGCCTGCCAAACCCAGGACGGCCACGGCCGTGCCGACACATCCCGCCAATCGGATCCAAGGCACTCGCCCGGTTGATTGACAGATGCGGGCGGCCCCATTCCCAGATGGCTGCCGCCCTGTTCGATGTTCGCTGTTCTCCAAAGGCATAGCGTGCTCCTGGCAATGCTCCGCTGGTGAGATAGACTGGCTGTGTGGCTAGATTGAAGAGTCAGATACGGTTCAGACGCAACTACCCCGCGGTCGCAAACACGGCTGACCAACGCATGCCGTGCCCACACCACAGACTGTACCCGACAAAGAGTCTCTGTGTTCTGCTATAGCATCGTACTACGCGGCAGGAACGTCAAGAAAAATCGGACAAAGTCGCATTAGTCCGAAGTCGAAAAATTGGCCTGTCCGGCCTGAAATGCGTCTTCGGCAAATCAGCCACGTGATACTCGAAAAGCGGATCGCAGCGGTCTTAAGGAGATGATGCCCCTTGGCAGCAGCGAAGTCCGCCTGAATAATGCAGGAAGAGACCGCAAATTGCCTGATCCGACCGGCCAAGCTCGGCCCCTCAAGTGCGGGCCAAGGCGTTTCCTCTGTGTTTTTCCTGAAGAGATGCAGTCACTGGCGGTTCAAGTTAGTATGCGCAATGCGTTCGCTCGGTTGACTTGTCACAAAATCGGCCAGACGACGATCCTGTAAATTGAAGTGGATTTTCCCAGAAGATAATCTGACTGGTACGAAATCCCCTCGAACGGCTTGCCCTGGAACGGGCGAAGCTGAATGCCGAGCTATGGAAAGGCTGCATTGAAACAATGGCCGACGACCGCCGAGTTCCTCCAGTTCGAAATTCTCCCAACTTGCTCAGCCGGATGATTGTCGATATCCGGAATCTTCTGGAGTGCCACGGCCAGCACCTGTCCTACGCAGGTCGGAATCTCGTTTCGTCCGTTGACGAGCAATTTAAAATTGATGCTGTCGAACGTCGGGTCACGGCCAAGGTCCGCACCGATCGCAGAACCTTCGAGACCGTACAATTTCTCTGGGACAACGACCCCGCCGACGGCGAACCGCTGACCGACGCCTACTGCACGTGCCCCACAAGCAACAATTTTGATTTGTGCAAGCACACCTGGGCCGTCGTCGCGACACTCCAAAGACACTTGCTCATGAGTAACACGCCGCTCGCCAAAGCGGTCGCTCTGAGCGATCCCAATGCGTGGATGCAGGTGCTGACTCCTCTGGATCGATTTCTCAATGAAACGCGAGCTGCAGATGTCGACGGCACCGAAGCCACAGAAGCGGATGCCCCAATTCGCCGGCTATTTTATCGATTTGAGCTCGATCGGAGTCAGCTGGCGGTCAATGTTTACGAACAGACCGTGCTGAAAAATGGCAGCTGGGGGAAAGGCCGGAAGATGCTCTGGTCGCGTTTGGCGTCCGAATCGCCGGGCGGTTTCGGCCCGATTGATCAGCAGGTGTTTTCGCTGGCTCAGAAGGTCTACGGAACCCAGGGAGCGAAGCCGTACTATTCCTATAGCTCGTACAATCCATATCGTGCTCCCAGCATCTGGCAGCTCCTGAAGATCCTGACCGGTCACCCCTTGGTCTTTAAAACGGACGAGTTCGAGACACCGCTGCAGCTGATTCGTGGAGAAATCGAACTGGTCCTGAAAACCCAACCGGACGGACGGATGGAGATTCATCCCAACTTGGGGGGTAGGGCGTTATCCGCGGGCACTGACATCCATTTTGATCCAGAGCAGGGCATTATCAGTCCGAATTGGGACCAGAATGAACTGCATTACTGGGAAGGAGAACCAGCGGCGGTCAAACTGGTGCAACAGCTCGCCCGGCAAACTGTCACGATTCCGCAATCTGCCCTTCCTGAGTTGCTGGAACGTCTGACACGGTTGGAACGCAGCTTTAAGGTGGTCTACCCCCAAGAAATCCAAGGCCAGGTCGTGGCAGGAAATTCTCAAGCCCACCTGCGACTCAATCCTCGCGTTTCTGATGGAGGCTTGGCCATCGAAATCTGGTCTCGCCCGGTCGGCGGAGGTGCCTATTTTGAACCGGGCGCCGGGACCTCTACCGTAGCCCGCTATAAAAACGACGAACGCATTGCTGTGGAACGCGATCTGGATGCCGAACGCCGCCATGCGGAAGAATGCGAGCAAGCTCTGCGGCTAAATCGTTTCGCCACGCATCGCCCCCGGCACTGGATGGTTGAGGGAGGCGACGCCGCCCTGGATTTGCTCGCCGAGATTCAAGCGTATCCAGATGCCCCCTGGGTCGTCGAATGGAGCAACTCGACTGTCCCCCGTCCCGAGGTTGTCGGCGAGCTCACCCCTGCCAATCTGAAGCTGGAAATCGGCAGTGACAACGATTGGTTTGGCGTGGAGGGAACCATCGAAATCGACGGCGAAAAAGTGCCGCTGATGACGGTGCTCAATGCCCTGCGGGCGAACTCCCGTTATGTCCAATTGAAGGGGGGCAAATGGGCTCTGATCGCCGCCGAATTCCGCGATCGTCTGTCAGCTCTGGATGACCTGCTGCATCGGCATCAATCCAAGTTTAATATTGATATCACTGCAGCCCCGATGTTGGAGGATCTGTTCAAAGACCAGAAGATCAACATCAAAGCGGCCAAGGAATGGCGATCGGCACTCCAGAAACTGGAACAAGCTCGGCATCATCACCCCGAGGTTCCGGCCGACTTCAAGGCCGAGTTGCGCGACTATCAAGTCGACGGCTACCGTTGGCTGAGTCGCCTGGCGGCGTGGGGTGTTGGTGGCTGCCTGGCCGATGATATGGGCTTGGGCAAAACCGTGCAGACTCTCGCCGTGCTGGTGGAGCGCCGAGAGGTCGGGCCGACGCTAGTGGTTGCTCCAGTGTCGGTCGGTTTCAATTGGGTCAACGAGACCAACAAATTCGCCCCGACCTTGAAGCCGCATCTGTACCGGGACACCGAACGGGGTGAGTTTCTAGATGCCGTAGGCCCGGGTGACGTGGTCGTTGCGAGCTATGGCTTGCTGCTCCGCGATGCCGAGTATTTCACCAAAGTTCGCTGGGGAACCCTGGTCTTGGACGAAGCCCAGTTCATCAAGAACAGCCGCACGAAATCGGCTCAGGCCGTGCGTGAGATCGACGCTGATTGGCGACTGACTCTGACCGGAACACCCGTAGAAAACCAGCTGGGAGACCTCTGGAGCCTGTTCCGGGCTACTTCACCGGGGTTGTTCGGCAGCTGGGAACGGTTCCGTGAACGCTTCGCCGATCCGATCGAGAAACAAAAACTGCCCGAACGGCAGATGGCACTGGCCCGCACCGTGCGGCCCTTCATCCTGCGCCGCACCAAAGACGAGGTCTTAAAAGAACTGCCGCCGCGAACGGAAATGATTCTCTCCGCCGTCTTGTCGCCACCCGAACGCAAACTCTACGAGGACGCGCGGCTGTTCGCGTTAACGCAGCTGGCGGGTATCGACACCGGCAAAAACGAATCGCGGTTCCAGGTCCTGGCCATGTTGACGCGACTGCGGCAGCTGGCCTGCCATCCGGGACTCGTCGACGAGGAATGGAAAGGATCGTCCGCCAAACTGGACGTCCTACTGGAGACTGTCGACGAGATTCGCGAGGGCCAACACCGCGCACTGATCTTCAGTCAGTTCACGTCGCACCTCGACATCATCCGCAAGGCACTCGACGCGCGAAACGTCAGCTACCTGTACCTCGACGGACAAACGCCCGAGAAGCAGCGTCGTGAACGGGTGGAAGCATTTCAAAAAGGGCAGGGGGACTTCTTCCTGATTTCCTTGAAAGCCGGTGGCACGGGGCTCAATCTGACCGGGGCCGACTACGTGATCCATATGGATCCGTGGTGGAATCCCGCGGTCGAGGACCAGGCCACCGATAGGGCGCATCGTATCGGCCAGAACAAGGCCGTCATGGTCTATCGCCTGGTCGCAGAAGAGACGATCGAGGAAAAAATCCTGGCCCTGCACGAGAAAAAACGCAATCTGGTAGCCGGCATCATGGAAGGCTCGGACCAGGCTGGCAAACTCTCCACAGAAGAATTGATCGACTTAATCAAGTCGAGTCACGCCCCGGAAATGCCAGCCCCGAAGGAAGCCAAATCCAGAACCGCGAAGTCTCGCGCTAAGCCCAAGGCAAAGAAAGTCTGAAGTGGACTTGGTGCTTAAAAAAGAGTTTTCTTAGCCACAAAAACACACGGATTGAACACGGAATCAGACGGCAACGAGCCGTATCCCAAGCCATTTCAATTGCAGCAATTTGGGACCGGCTCAGTGTTGTGTGAAACACCAACAAACGCTGACCCAATCCGTGTTTTTCTGTGTCAATCCGTGGCGAAAAACTCTTCTGAATGGCGTTCAAAACTCCGTGCTCTCCGTGTCTCCGTGGTGCAACCGCATTCGTAGGGATCGACGAAGAATGCGAGGACTGACGTCGCCCGGCTCGCCAGGAGCGTGTGGTTTTGGGGAGTCGAAGGAGCCGCAACCTCTTGTTCGCTGCGCTCACCCAGATTCGAGAATCTGGGCTACCCAGCTGACGCCAAATGGCACTCAGTTTGTGAGCGGAATGGCGCTAGCCACCGGCTCTTCGGTGTCAGAAACATTGAAAAAACCGGCGGCTAGCGCCGTGCCGCTTACGAATCGAACGGCAAAACGAGTACCGTTGGGCTAGCGCCCGGCGACGGAAATCAGCGCGTGCATTCCAATCCCGATGTAGATTGCTGCACCTGTGCTGGCGATCAAACAGACCGCGCCAATCCATCGCGTTCGCTTGATTTGCCACCACATGAGAATCCCCGAGCCGCCCCAGAAGACCATCACAAACGCCATGATGTCGACGATCACCGCCCAGACCCAACGCATGTTCATATCCTCGGCCGGATAGCCGTGGGCGGTGTGCATCCGCAACAGGAATCGACGAAACGAGACTTCCGGAAGTTCTGGAGGAAGTGCCGCGTCGCGGGCACTGACGGACCCTTTTTCAAAGTTGTAAGTCGTCAGCCATTTCTTGCTCGCACCGGCCACCGTAAATGTCAGTGGGTTAGCGATCCGCACGGCACCGATCTTGGCGTCACCCATGTTGACTCGCTCCAGCACCGCCTGCAGTCCGGTACGAATCATTTCTACGGGAGAAGGGGTGATTTTCAGACCATCAGCAATGGCGAACGGAGTGCCATCCTTGATTGATTCGTTCTTACCTGCCGGAGCAGCGTTCCCTGCGGCCGACGCCATTTCGGAATTGCGAGGGCCTTTATCACCCGCCATTGGTCGCCCGGACTTGGCCTCTTTCGGCCGCTCGGCGGCGGGGCCTGGCGCTGCGGCGTTTTGCCCCGGACGCATCGGAACTCCACGAATGATTCCGGTGCCGTTGGCGAGCAAGCTCACAATATGCGTTTTGCCTTTGGCATCGGTAATCAATGTGGTCAAGCTCGCCGGAGCAAACCGCACCTTTTCCGGTTCCACGAGGGTGAACTTTTCGGTGCTGTTCGCATTGATTGCGGCGACCACCTGGGCTGCAATTTCTGATGCAACCGGCAGCTTCGCCAGATCAGTCCCCTCGATCAGTTTGGGGGTGATGTTCACGATGGATTGGTCAGACCAAACTTCCGGATGATTGAACAAAAATCCGGTGATTCCATACAGAAAAACCCAAGGACACAGCAGCAAGCCGGCATACAGGTGAGTGCGGCGGGTCAGATGCAGAATCGATTTCCACAAGTGGCTGCGACGCGGAACTGGCGTCGCAGAAACGTCTCCCGACAAGCGTTTGGCCCGTTCCGCCTGCAGCAATAGCTCACTGACCGACATCGGCCCAG
>JAZKFE010000419.1:13000-13555 GCA_040386595.1 Planctomycetota bacterium
AGATTCGGGGACCGTCGCGACTGGCGCCAACTGATTTCGCGTCTCGACTGCGGAAGGAGCTGGGGCTGGGGGCGAGGAGGCCGGAGGCATAGTTTGTGTCCTATTGACCTGGCTGAATCGAAACACGAATTCAGCCCAAGAGGCATGCAGCGCGCGGTAAATGCTTGCTGTCAAAGTTCTAAAAGCGGCTTTGTGCCAGTTCGTCCCGTCGCAAATCTCCGTGGAAACGGGTGATATTTGCGTCCGAGCAACACTCTGGCGGAGGGAAATCTGTCCCGACAACTCCTAAACAGCTGCCTTCAAATCGAGACTGAGTCTCAATCCACGCGACAGTCTATTCAGAGTTCTGCCAGCTTTCAAGAAAGTGATGTTCACTTATTGGAAAATGGCCGCAGCTTTTCAACACGGCCGTGCGCTCCCCCATGAAGGATTTCTGAACGCACAATCTCTAAAAGATCTTGGATTCTTTGTGATTGTGGTCGCCGGGAGGGTGAGGCTCCTGCCGAACCGCAAAGTCTACCGAGAGCCGAAAGACCAAGCGGTTCGGCAGGAGCC
>JAZKFE010000420.1:0-1602 GCA_040386595.1 Planctomycetota bacterium
CGTCGGAAGACTTAGCGGTTCGGCAGGAGCCTCACCCTCCCAGAGAACCGAGCCCTCCGGGCTGTTGGCTTCACACCCCGTAAAAAAAGCGAGTGTATTCCCCATGATTCACAGGGAAATGCACTCGCTTACGTTTCAAGCCAACAGACACCAGTCGCCGGAATGGGAAACTAGCTCAACGACACCAACTCGTGAGCCACGAGGTCGGCGTAGTCTTCCCGCTGGCGGATCAGTTTGTAACTGGAGCCGTCCACCAGGACCTCGGCACCACGCGGTCGCGAGTTGTAGTTGCTGCTCATGGCCGTGCCGTACGCTCCGGCGCTGAATGTACACAGCAAATCGCCACGCGAGACTGGCGGCAGGTAACGTCCCTTGGCCAGGTAATCGCCCGATTCACAAATCGGCCCCACCACGTCGGCCGGTTCGCAACCGGGGATCTCGGCTTCGTAGTCGGTCGGCGGAGCGATAGACGGCTGCACCGGCCAGATGCGATGGAACGCATCGTACATCGCGGGACGCACGAGGTCGTTCATCGCCGCATCTTGAATCACGAACAGCTTGCCACCTTCACGCTTGGTGTAGATGACCTGGCTCAGCAACACACCGGCGTTGCCGACAATAAAGCGGCCCGGTTCCAGAGCCAACCGGCAATTTACCGATTGCACGGCGGGAACAATGACTTCGGCGAATGCCGACGCCGGTTGCGCTTCCTGCTGCCGATAATTGATTCCAAAACCACCGCCCAGGTTGATCCAGTTGATATCGTGGCCTTGAGCCCGATAGTCGCGGATCACCTGCGTCGCCTTTTGCACGGCTTCCGCATAGGGCTCGATCGTCAGGATCGGTGAGCCCAAATGCATGTGGATACCCTTCAGCGCGAGCCGCTTGTCGGCCAGCACCTTCTTCGCCAGCATGCCGGCCCGTTCGATATCCATGCCGAACTTGTTGCCCTTTTTGCCAGTCGTCGTCTTGGCGTGCGTCTTGGCATCGACGTCCGGATTCAGGCGCAAAGCAACAGGAGCGACGACATTCATCGAACCGGCAACCGCGGCGATGGCGTCCAACTCGGCTTCGCTCTCGACGTTGAACATCAAGACTTTGCATTCGAGCGCCTGCCGAATTTCGGCGTCGGTCTTCCCGACACCCGCAAAAACCACAGTCGTGGTGTCAGCGCCGGCCTTCTGCACGCGGAACAATTCGCCCCCCGACACCACGTCGAAGCTCGTCCCGGCCTCCTGCATGACCTTCAGAATGCCCAGTGAGGAATTGGCCTTCACCGAGTAGCAGAGCACGGGTTCAACGGCAGCGAAGGCCGTTTGAATCTGCTTCACGTGATGCAGCAACGTCCGCTTCGAGTACACCCACAACGGCGTGCCGAATTCCTTGGCCAGTTCGGCAACGGGCACTTCTTCGCAAAATAGTTCGTTGTTCTGGTAGTGAAAATAATCCATGACTCTGTCCGTAGTAGCGTTAGCGAGGAGTTAGGGGTTGGAAAAGTTGCTCTTACTTAGCAACCGCTCATCGTAAATGGCACAGGCGAGCCCGGCGGCGTCAGCCCCGGGATTCTTTTTACAGATCCACCGCAAAATCCCGGGGCTGACG
>JAZKFE010000421.1:0-1672 GCA_040386595.1 Planctomycetota bacterium
TCAAAACCGATCGGAAGATCGCCCAGTCTGGCGCTGTGATGAACCTTTCCATCAACGCCGCGAAGCTCAACCCGTGTGCGCGAACCTTGTAGGACGTGGTTGTCCAGCATGGGCCCCTTTGCTATCGCAATTTCGATAAATGAACAGGTAAAGGTCATTGCATCAACTGGGACCGATGGCCCGTGTGGCTCAACTAGCTGGGCGCCAACTGGGAGTGGAAGCTCGACCTGAGTGTCTCCGTCTAGACTGATCGGTGGCTGCATCAACTGCCACTCCCAGAGCAATTGTTGGGGTGTCATCTCTCTGTCGGGGGTCACTAATTTGGACTGTTCCATCAGATAGGCCAACCGTCCGCCCCAGTCTTCTAGCGCAATGAACTCGCCGGTTGGCACGCTTCTGAACCGCACATCGAAGATGTTTAACCCCGGCGTGAACCGCTCGACCAACTCCGGGATTGACGTGTTGGTCGTCTCGCTCAAAATTAGTAGTTGAATCCCGTGGCGCTCGGCGACCGGAAAGCAGCCCGACTGGAATCCATGCGACGAAATGAACACGGCCTTGTTGACGTTCGCGTCTCGCGTCTTCGTCACAAACGCATCGATCTTTTCAACGCTCACCTTTGAGGCGTAGTCCTTGCACTCAATGACGGTCAAGTAGCTGTGAAGACCATAACGGAACCGGATCGTTACGTCGAACTGGCGACCTCCGATCTCGTCATCCCAAGTCACTACCGCACCCTTCGACTCTGCATGATGCATTGCAGCGACGAGTCGTTCAAGTCGCTTCCCGGGAGGCAGGCTCATCGGAAGATCCGGGCTGTCTGTCAGCTACGGTACTTCTTCGGTACAGGATGTGTTCTGCAATCGAATGGACCGTCTGATCCGCTGCCCCGAATTCGCGACTCAAAAAACTGCCTCTTGGAATTCGAGCCTTGGAGCCCGCGAACCGTTGAGGCATCTATTTCGCAGTAGTGGTAGTACGTGGCCTTGAGCCTGATGATCATGTACCGCTCGGCGGCGTCGTAGCAAATTCGGGAAACGTCGCTCGCCTCCTTCACATCCGCGCAGGCAAATGAATCTAAAGGGACTGCGCCATGGAATTTGACTTGCACGGTTTCCGCATCGGCGGCATGTGACACCAAGAGGATTGCGGCAAAGACGAAAGTTTTCAATGCTGTCTCCATGGGGTTGCGGTGATCGCCGACCATCTGTCCAAAGTCAGATTCTGCCGTACGGCGTGATCTTCCAACCAACTCAGCATTAGGGAAGATATCTAGCCTTGCGCTTCAAATGCTGACCTTTCCGCACACCGCGCGCGGGCACCGCAGGTAGAGGACGACAGAATTCCTTAGCGCCCGCCGCGCCATCATGTGAGCGTGCCTTGCGTTTCGTCGCATACCTCGCAGCACGTGGCGCCAATGCGACAGGCCTAACGAAACCCCACATCCACCCGACTGCCATGAAGTGCGGTTGCCAACCAAGGCATATTGGGACGGGTCATTTGGAAGTGCTGGGGGTATTTTTGGGGGTATTTCCGAAACTCTTCTGCTAGAAATCCAGGTTTCATGCGGGTTAGCGGGCATGATCTGTACGACACCCTCCCGCCAGTGAGTCTTCCGACCACTCGGCATTCACTCAATTCCCGCAGAAGCCCCGCACCACGCGGGCTCGCC
>JAZKFE010000422.1:0-3315 GCA_040386595.1 Planctomycetota bacterium
CCGGTCAGGCTTCAATACAAATCTTGTGCCAAGAAGTCAGCTCGGAGAGTCAGGCCACGTCACTCAGATTCGAGAATCTGGGCGACCTCGATTGAGGTCGCCCAGTGATCCCAAACAAGTATTACTTGCTCTCGGCTTTGTCTTCGGATTTCAGCAGGTCGGCGAACACCGGTTTGAGTTCTTCCGCGGCGATGCCACGGTAGACCACTTTGCTTGCCCGGTCGATCACGAACATGCTCGGCAAGTGAATGATGCCGTACTCGACGGCCAGCGGGCTGCCCTCCAGGCCCCCTTCTTCGTGCAGCTGCTTCCAGTCGACCTTATGCTGAGAGATCCAGGCTTGAGCATCTTCTTTGGTGGCATCCAGGTTCACACCCAGAATTTCCAGGCCGCGGTCGCGGTATTGCTCATACAACGCACGAATCTGTGGCAGATCTTTCACCAGCGGCTCGCTCCAGTTGGCCCAGTAAATCACCAGGACCACCTTGCCCTTCATCGCCGCGATGTCGACCGTGGCACCACTAAGATCTTTGCCCTTGAGGTTGAAGTTCTCCCCCTTGCTGTCCAGACGCGATAGCGCCCCCTTGGCTCGAGCTCCGGACGGTGTTTCCGAGGCCGTGCTGGAGAGCTTGACGTACCACGTGCGAGCATCCTTGGTTTTGCCGGAGAACTCGTAGGTGCTGCCCAGTTGGAACATGGCCTCAGGGGAATCATCTTCCGCCGGGTATTTGGTGACGAAGGCTTCCAGCGACTTCAACCATTGTTCCTGGATTTCGGCTGTCTTGTCGGTCGGTGCCTTACGCAGTTTCAGGCTGTATTCCGCCGTCATAATGCGATAAGTCAGGTAGGCCACCAGCGATGACTTCGGGGTCTTCTTTTCGATGTCAACCAGCATCGACTTCAGTTGTTCCAGACCGTCAGCATACGTGTCCGACTGGACTCCAGCGGCGATCCCGTCTGCGATTTGTTTTTGCCACTGATCGCGTTCCTCGGTGGTATCCGACGCCGCGACCAGTTTGCGCAAGGCCGCGGTTCGTTCCTTATTGAAATCAGACCAGGATGCCTTCGAAGCGGTAGGGCCGGGGGTCTTCTTATCGTGGGCCTGTAGTTCCTCGATCAGCTTTTGAATCTTGGGGTTTTCAGTGTTACCCGGTGTCGGGCCAGGCGTCGGTGTTTCACTGGTCATAGCCGGCGAGAACAGACCATCTTCGGCCACTTGCACCGAGTTCCCTTCGAGCGGCTGGGGCATCCGAGTCAGCTTCCAGGTATCGCCCACGCGAATCAGGGTGCCGAGCTGAATCAGTCCAGTTTGCCCCTCATTCTCGATCAGCGTCATGGCATTCTGGTGCGTCAGAATGTCTTCGCGGCTTCCCGCTTGGTCGAAGGGGATCGTGCTCGGAAGCGTGCCTTGGAATTGCAGCCATTTGGCCTTCGACGACAGCATCTTGACGCTCGACAGCTTTTCCATCTGTCCGCCAAGATTCGACAGATTCTTGCGAATCCCATCGGCCAGCTCGGCCTTGAATCCCAGCCGAGTGATCTCGTCGGAGCTCAGGACCAATGTGCTCAGCAGGCGTTCGTCCTTCGTGATCAAGGCTTTGACGGCTTCGCGAGCCAGCTCTTCCGGCGACAGGACTTTCCAGGTGTCGATCTTGCCGTCTTCGTTTTTGTCGATGCCCCAACGGCTGCCACCGGAGTTAAACCAGCGCATCTGATCGACTTGTTTATTGAAGTCGGTATCTTGGTCGCGATAGACCTCGACGCTATCCCGATAGTACCGCCATTGGTCAACGATCTTGTCGTCATTGGAGTCGACAAATCGCCGCAGCACCTGGCCTGCGGGGCCATTGACCACCCAGCCCGAACCCTTGCTGTAACGCTCGACGGTGACCTTACACTGTTTCGCGGCCACCGCGTTGGGGATTTCATAGTCCACGTCCGTTTGAGTGGGACGGAACGTCAGGGCAAATTCGGCGGAAGGTGCATCGGCAGCCAAGCAAACCGACACCGATCCCAGACACCAGACACCCAACAGGGCCACAATACTTTTACGCCGTTGATTCGACCGTGGCATGCTTATCAACTCCATTATCATCAGCGACTGCGAAATCCATTCACGGCACCCGAAGCAGAAATGGGTGCGTCGGAATTGTAATCCAAATCCCGGGAGTGGGTCACTAGCGATCGGCCAATTTGATCGCATTCCGTAGCAAACGCCTTGCGGTTGCAGATTATGAATCGTGTTGTCTCGATCTCTGTTCAAGCAGTGTCTCATCGATTGTAAGGAAACACGTAACACAAACAGGGGTTGGAAGAATAACTCTTAACATGGCCTTGGCATTCGTTGATTCACTTTCAGAAGAGCCATTTGCTATTATTCGTCTAGGCTTCGCGTCGGACACCGCCGTGGGCGGTGGATCGACCGAGCAGCTCGTCCTGGGCATTGCGGTCGCGCTCAGCAGATTGCCGCAAGTTCCTGTGGATGGGCGCATCTGGTTTCCCGGAGGAACGCTTACGCGATGAAGATTACCCAATTCCTGGGCCATCATGGTGTCCAGGAAAATCCGTTTGGACAAGAAGACGCCCAGTCCGATCAAGTCTTCCGTCAACATTGCCTCGATTCCACCCATCATCCCGCCTGGGCCAAAATCCTGGGCAGCCCGTCTGAACCCTCGACCGCAATCGTGTTTGGCGAGAAGGGCAGCGGTAAGACGGCCCTGCGACTGCAGCTGGTCGAAGAGCTGACGCACTACAACCAAAAGAATTCCCGCCAGCGGGTCTTCATCATTGAATACGATGACCTCAATCCATTTCTGGATTGCTTTGCCCAAAAGCTGCCGCGTTGGCGACGGCAACCCGAAAAGGCCTTGGCCCATTGGCGGCTGTGGGATCACATGGACGCCATCCTGACGTTGGGCGTCACCCAGTTGGTCAGCGTGATCGTGGGCGATCCCCCCGTGCAGCAGGATGACGGCAACGAAATCCACAAGGCGCAGATCGACAGCCTGACCCCGTTGCAAAAGCGGGACTTGCTACTGTTGGCTTCGTTCTATGATCATTCTCGGGCGATGTCTCCCATGCAGCGTTGGAAGACGTTGCGCCGCAAATTGGGATTCTCAACTTGGAAATCACAGCTCGATCTGGGAGCTGGAGTGCTGGTCACGCTGGTCACCTTGCTGATCTGGAGCAACGTGACGTTTCCCACACTAGGCAGCCGGATGGCGGTGTTTGCCACGTGGTGGTTCTGGCTGATTATGGCAGCCGGTTGGGGAGCGTGGTTGTGGCGTCAAGCGGGACTGCTGTGGACCGCGACTC
>JAZKFE010000422.1:3325-5543 GCA_040386595.1 Planctomycetota bacterium
TGATCGATCATCAAGTGAATACCGTGCGTGCGATGCTGTCCCGATTTGAACGGCAGCAGCTGGCCAATCAGCCGCTGCCCAGCCGCGATCGCAGCGATGACCGCTATGAGCTGATCAACAAGCTGCGGGGAGTCCTGAATTCCCTGGGATTCGACGGGATCGCGGTCATCGTGGATCGCGTAGACGAGCCGCATTTGATCAACGGCAATCCCGAACGGATGAAGGCGTTTCTGTGGTCAATGTTCGACAACAAATTCCTGAAGCACCCGGGAATTGGTTTCAAACTGCTGCTGCCGAAGGAAGTCTATCCGTTTGTGAATCGCGGCGATCGCGAGTTCTACGAACGCTCGAGACTCGACAAACAGAATCTGATTCAAAGCCTGGAGTGGACCGGCGAGTCACTCTATGACTTGGCAAACGCTAGATTGGCGGCCTGTGCTTCGATCCCGCATACGAAACCGTCCATCAAGGAATGGTTCGAGGACGGTATCACTCAGACCGAATTGATTGGAACATTAGCCCGGCTGCGAGTCCCCCGGCACTTGTTCAAGTTCCTGTATCGCCTGTTGATTTCCCACTGCAATCGATCAACGGAAGAGAACCCTCAATGGCAGATCGACCGGGCCACGCTGCAGTCGGAGCTGGCATTGTTCCTGCGGGATCTGGACGCGATTGACCGCGGCATGGGAGTGGGCTAGTGGGGAAATGACGAATGACGAAGCCCGAATGTCGAATGCCCAAATCCGAATGTCGAAGCGATTGAGCTGACATTTGTGGGGAGCCCAGGTTCTGGGCTCGATAGGGTAGCCCAGATTCTTGAATCTGGGTGAGCGCAGCGAACAAGAGGTTGCGGCTCCTTCGACTTCATTCACATCGATGGTTGATCATTCGGATTTAGTCATTCGTCATTCTTTCGACATTCGGGCTTCGTCATTCGACATTCCCCAAGTCGGTATTTGTTAGGCCGCATCTGCCGTCTTCGTCAGTCTATACCGCAGCGGGATCTTCATGTATCGCTCGCCCTTGGTGTCGTAGAAGTAGATGACATTGATGTCCGAGGCCCAGATTGCCGACAGCCGGACGGCTCGGGGGCCTTGGACGACGAACTGAATCCCGCAACTTTGGCCCGCTCGCATTAACGGCAACTCCCCTAACGGAGATTGTTCCGCCAGCAAATTCTCGCGACGGCACAAGGTGCTGTGCACGTATTCGCGAAGTTCGTCGAGGGAAAACAGGGCCAAGGGAGCGACCGTCTCTGTCATCGGGTGTATTCTCCGAGTGATTCCGCAAGTGGTGGGTAGTCTTCAGTAAGGAGCGGAGAGGGTATCGACCGCTCGCCGGGGACGACTTGCTGCGGTGCGCCTAAATCGTCTTAAACTCGGTGTAATCGATATAGGTTTCGCAGCCAGCCACCCGATACATGGGGAGTGTCGTGCGTCGATTGCTTCACAAGTTGACGATTTGGTGTTGGCCATTCCGACTCGCAATGCGAGCGAATGCGGGTGCTTCACATCAACAAGAATGCACTCGCTGACGCTTGGAGCTTGTATCGTGGGTGATTTACGACTTATTCAGCCGCTATCGACTCGTTGACTGCCGCTGGAAGGTCGTTTTGGGTTGCTCTGAATTCTACGTGCAACCCAAATGTGCGGTTGAAGTTAGGAGTAATTGATGTGTGTCGATAGGGGGCGATTAGTCTCAACCTGTCAGACATCCACCGTTTGCAGCGTGTCGCGTTAGGGCGGCTTCACCCCTGTCAACCCATCAAAACCCGTTGCTTGTTCCGAGCACTTGACAAACCTATAATCGCGGCGCGTGTAAATGGAAACCCAAGTTTCGGGCCGGTGTGCGGCCTGACTGGTAAGTATTTCAGTGTCTTTGAGGAGTTGTTCCTGTGGCTAAGGTGCGTGTTGGTATTAACGGTTTCGGCCGCATTGGTCGCATTAGTTTTCGTGCGATGGCTGCTCGTCCTGAAGAGTTTGAACTGATCGCCATTAACGATCTCGGCGATCCCAAGTCGTTGGCCATGCTGTTGAAGTACGACAGCGTCCACGGCCGTTTCCCGGGTGAAGTGAAGGCCGACGGAGATTCGTTGATCGTCAACGGTCACAAGGTCAAAGTTGTCGCCGAGCGCGATCCGGCCAAGTTGCCCTGGGGCAGCCTGGGCGTTGATGTGGCTCTGGAATCGACCGGTTTCTTCACCGCTCGTGCGAAGGAC
>JAZKFE010000423.1:0-16901 GCA_040386595.1 Planctomycetota bacterium
AGCTGACCGCCGGACGTCGCATGTTCGTCCGCAGATGCACTTCTTGCGTCTTGTGTCGCTTTTAGCGGTTCTGTGCAACGCATCGATTTGCGGGCAAGTATCGATTACTCGCGTACGGTATGGCAATGACATTTCGACCGCTTCGGATGTTCAATCCATGCCGGGTCCTGATTGACTGTCGCTCTCTGCGAGCTAGCTTTGCGCATGCGGCGGTCTCTTGGCCTGTCAGTCCTGCAGTGTTCTGGTTGTGAACAACCGGCAACAACAGAAGGAGCAACGAGACACCCCGGGCCGCTCGGTTACTCCTCGAATAAAGCCGTCATGACCCTAAAAAATCCCCTTGCTGGTTCGTCGGTGCTGTCTGAACTCGAGAAGACACTCGGGGAACGCTTGCCTGCGAATGGCTTGCAGTTGACGGACGCGACGGCTTTCAGCAGCCATCCTTCCGATTCGTCACGAGTTCTGTTGGGACTGATGGCGTTGTCTCAGAAGGCGCGAACGGGGCTGGAAGCAGATCGAGAACTCTTGGAAGGAGTCATTGACGGTGGGGTCCTGCGAAGCCTGCTGTCGGCTCTGCATTTCCGCGATCCAGCGACGTTGCACCATGTCCGACGAACGGCGAATGTGGCTACCAGTCTGGCCCGTTTTCTGGGCTGGGACGGGCGGCATTTAAAGGTCCTGGAAGTTGCCGCCTTGCTGCATGACATGGGAAAGATCGGAGTGCCCGACAACGTGCTGTTCAAGCCGGCTGTGCTGAGTCCGGACGAAGCCGAGCTGATGTCGCTGCACTACAATATTGGGCTCGATGTCCTGCAAGCTTGCCGCGTCGACCCGACTGTCCTCGATTTTGTGGGCAGCACTTATAGCTTTTCTGACGGTACCGGCTCCGGATTTCGGAACATCAACGAGATCCCGATGGGAGCCCGGATTCTGACCATCGCTGATGCCTATGACTCACTGCGTACTGAGCAAGTCTACCGTGTTGGAAAGTCGCATGCGGAGGCCAT
The DNA here is from genome assembly GCA_040386595.1 of Planctomycetota bacterium. GTDB lineage: Bacteria > Planctomycetota > Planctomycetia > Planctomycetales > Planctomycetaceae > JAKFVC01. The sequence goes on from JAZKFE010000423.1 coordinate 1,008, forward strand.
GAGCGTACTCTCGCAGCATTCAGGAACTCAGTTTGACGGCAATATTGTCGCGGCTTTGGAGCGTTGCTGTGCCGAACAAGGCCCACCTGAGTACGCCCCCGGAACGAGTATCCCCGGTGCCAATTCCAATTCACTGGGGCCCACGGAGGCACTCGAAGCCAATACGTTGTGTCACATCTTCAATCACTTGTACCTGCTGGAAAGTCTCTATGACGGGTTCTATCTGATTGACTCGGATATGCGCGTCGTTGTCTGGAACCGAGGTCTCGAAGCGTTGCTGGGACGTCCGGCCTCGGACATGCTGAATCGGGTGTGGACCGATCGTGAACTGATCTTCGGTGACCTCCAAGGTGTGCCGTTGACTGACGACGAACTGCCGTTGCAGAGGGTCCTGGCGACGGGCCGCGCGGTGACGACATCGTTGCAGGCCAGGCATGCCGACAACACCTGGAAAGACATCGAACTGCAAACGGTTCCACTGCTAGATTCGGAACAGCGGTTGTATGGAGTGGCGGGTATCGTCCGTGATTTGGGGCGTTCCGGCCGCAAGCCGCAAGAGTTTCGTGAACTCCGCCGCGCTGCCACTCGTGACGCGTTGACGCGGCTGGCCAATCGTGGCGAACTGGAAACACAACTCGCCATCGAATTAACGAAGCAAGCTCGCCCCGATTCGAGCACCCCATTCAGCGTGATCTTTGTGGACGTCGATCACTTCAAATCGATCAACGATACCTACGGTCATACCGTAGGCGACAAGGTCCTGGTGGAGCTCGCCAGACTCATGCAACGGGAGATGTATTCGGGGGAACTCGTCGCGCGATATGGTGGCGAAGAATTCGTGATTCTGTGCCCCGATGCCGAATTAGAAATCGCCGTCGCCCGTGCCGAACGTCTGCGAGGTTCGATTGAGAAACTGAAGATTGCCGACATGCCGGGGCGTATGTTGACCGCTTCGCTGGGAGTGGCACGTTACGAAACGGGAGATTCTGTCGAGAGCCTCTTGCGCCGTGCTGACGAGGCGCTTTACGTCTCAAAACACGCAGGCAGAAATCGAACCAACTCGATGACGCTCGGCCAGTCGAAAGCCGCTCGAGCCGCCGAGGAGGCGAGTTCCGATGCCGATCCGTTCCTCTTCCAGTCAGAGTTCGACGCGCTGGTCTCCCATGACATGGTGGTCTATAAGCTCGGTGGCTTCGTCACGGAAAATAACGCCAAGCTGACGAAGGTGACTCAGACCCAGGTCGTCATGCACATTGGCCGCGTGAAGATGATTCCCTATTGGGGCAAAGACGCCGTCTCGCAGCCGATCGAACTTGAATTGAATATTGGCGAGAGAGTCGGTGGCCACAATCCGAAATGTGTCAGCCACAACACTCAGATCATGGTTCAGATGAAGCCGCTAGGCTGGATTCGTCAGCCGGAGATCTTTCAACACCGCGCCAAGTTGCTCTTCAAAGAGCTGCGCGCCTTCTTCGTCGCTGAGACGCCGCTGACGTAGCTCAGGCGACATTTGCCCCGCGGCCGCGACCACGTGAAACGTTTTTGGCGAGCCCGGAGCTTACGCCGCCCGGCTCGCCAAAGTTACGTTTTATGTTTTCTGCCTGGTTAGCTAACCGGCTCGATGCCCCGTACTAGACTTCGCCACGGGTCAGCTTGCGGAACAATTCCAAGAGCTGCTTGGTGATTGGTCCCGGCTTGCCTTCGCCGATTTTCCGTCCGTCCAGGCTGGTCACCGCGATGACTTCGGCCGCGGTTCCGGTCAGGAAACATTCGTCGGCCACGTAAATGTCGTGCCGTGTCAACGGGCCTTCGAAGACCGGAATTCCCGCGTCCTTCGCCAGCTTGATGACGGCGTTACGCGTCAGGCCTTCGAGAATGCCGGATTCGGGCGACGGGGTTTTCAACACACCGTGGTAGACAATGAAGACGTTGTCACCCGTGCATTCGGCGACTTCACCTTTGTGGTTCAGCATCAAGGCTTCTTCGCAGCCCTGATCTGTTCCTTCGATCTTCGCCATGATGTTGTTGAGATAGTTCAACGACTTGATGCGGGGGCTGAGTGCCTGCGCGTGATTGCGAATGGTGCTCGCGGTCACTAGGCGTAGGCCTTCTTCGTAGACCTGCTTCGGATACATCGTGATCGTATCCGCGATGACGATGACCTGCGGTTGGCTGGTCCGGCGGATGTCGAGGCCCAGGGAGCCGGCACCGCGCGTGATCACCAGGCGGACATAGCCGTCCTGAATGTTGTTCGCCGCCACCGTTTGTTCCACGGCGGCCATCATCTGCAACTTATTGAGAGGAATCTCCAACCGGATCGCGCGAGCACTCTCGTAGAGTCGATCGGTGTGTTCCTGATGGAGGAATACCCGGCCACCATACACTCGAATTCCCTCGAACACGCCGTCGCCATACAGCAACCCGTGGTCATAGACGCTGATCTTGGCATCCTCTTTGGGAACGAGTTGGCCGTTGATGTAGATGCTGGGCATCATTCCAATCCTGCAGGTGACAAAGTGAAAAAAACCCGGCAGGCAACACCAGCCGGGTCGAACATCAATATTATTTTATAGACACGACCAAGGATCGTGTGGTTCAGCTACCGCAAAGTCTCCCCAAAAGGGCTACGCCGCTTCCCGCTGAACCTGGAGTCGGCCTTCAGCCAGACGCACCGTTCGGTGTGCCTGCCGCGCGAGGGCCTCGTCATGTGTTACCATAATTATCGTGAGCTGACGGCCTTCGTTCAAGCTCGACAGCAGGTCCATAATTTCGTGGCCCGATTTGTTGTCCAGATTTCCCGTAGGTTCGTCTGCCAACAGGACTTCCGGCTGGGCCACCAGAGCCCGGGCAATGGCCGCTCGCTGCATTTCGCCACCCGACAATTCGGACGGCTTGTGACTGAGTCGATGTTCCAGCCCGACTTTGGCGATCAGTTCCCGCCCTAAGTCGCGGAATTCTTTGCGTCGCTTCCAGTACTCCCAGACGGAGTGTCGGATCATCAGCGGCGTCAGAACGTTTTCCAACAGATCCAGTTCCGGCAGCAAGTGATAGAACTGGAAAATGAAACCGAACACCCGATTCCGGAGGCGATCGCGATCCTGTCGGGGCAGATCATCGATCCGCTGCCCATCTAGCAAGATCTCACCCACATCGGGGCTATCCAGCAATCCGAACAGGTGTAGCAGAGTACTTTTGCCGGAGCCCGACTGGCCGATGATCGAGACGAACTCGCCACGCTTGATCTGGACGTCAACGCCACGCAATACGGGGACTTGCAACTTCCCCTTGCGGTAAGCTTTTTCCAAGGCGATCGCGGAAAGATGAGTCTGCGGCATTTTAATGCAACCTGTCATAGCCAGACCCTGGAAGGCCGTTGAGGTGTTGAAAACCTGGGAATTCGTCACCGGTAACGGAGGAAATCTGCGGTTCGGGAGAGGATTTACCGGAGCGAGTTCAATCGATGTGAACTATGGCCGTTGATCCCACATTATTCGTATCGCAAGCACTGCACGGGATTCATCAACGCGGCTCGGCGAGCCGGCAGGATGCTGGCTAGTACGGCAATTGCCATGGCTCCGAACGCCACCCAGAACACCATTAGCGGTTCAATGCTCGTGGGGATCGTCGGGAAGTAATAAATTCGCTGATCGAAGACCTTATGCCCGGTCAACCATGTCAGCCAGGACTCAATCCAATTGATGTTCCAGACAAACAGCAGCCCCGACATCATACCCACACCACTGCCAACGATTCCGAGTGCCAGGCCATAACCGAGGAAGATGGACTGCACACCGGCCGAGCTGGCCCCGAGGGCTTTCAACACGCCAATGTCGCGAGTCTTCTCGACCACGATCATGAAGAAAATTGCCAGGATACCGAAGCCTGCGACCGCGATGATCAGGAACAACAACACGTTCAAGATCGCGGATTCCACGGACACGGCGGCCAGCAGTGGGCCTTGTTTCGATTCCCATGTTTGTACGCTGAACAGGCCCGCGGGAAACTCCGTCGACGATCGCAGCAACCGGACGACTTCATCGGCGTACTTGTAGTCTTTCAACTTGATCTGAATCGATGTGAAGTTGCGTTCGCCGGTCTTGGGGTTGATCATTCCGCGAATGTCTTGCAGATAGTTCAGATTACAGAAGACGAGATTCGCATCGTACTCGCTCATGCCGCTCTTAAACGTATCCACAATCGTCGCGTTGAAACTCACCACTCCGGGCGGTCGTCCCGCGTTGATCGTCATGATGGTCACGTCGTCACCGGGCACCGCCATGACTTCCGTCTCTAGCTTGCCCGATGTCTGATTCTCGTACTGGAAGCTGACCACACCCAAGCCAACATAAAGTCGACCAGGCAAGGGGGCGGCTTGTTCGTCCAAGGTCAACTCGCGTGCATCGCCGCCAGCCTGGAACGGATCACCACTGTCGAACGGATTTTCGACGAGTTGCAATTGTTCCGCTTCCGGGACGAACGGGAACGCTTTCTCCGCGGCAATCGATGTCGAAGGAACCGTTTCCGCGGGTGTCATCTCCGCATCTTCGTTCGCGGGTTCCGGGCGGTGCATCCAGCGCTGCTGGTCCACGCGCATCTTGCGATACTTCAGATAGGACTCGAGCAGTTCCCAATTCGGATCTTGATCAAAGCTGCGGGCGGCCGGACGAACGACCTTGTCCCCGTCCATTTCCGGTTGGAAACTGGCGAGATGATCTTTGAGAACGCCAACTTTGGCTTTGGTTGCGGGTTCAATCCCGATGAGCGTGACCGGTTTGGTGATGGGCTGGCCGCGCCATTGGAAGCTGACCATCCCGTAAATTTCGGCGACGGGGCTCATCGATTCGATGTACTTGCCCGCGACTTTGCGGACCTTTTCCATCGTCTGTTCGGGATTGGGGGCACCGTCGGTGTTGTTGACCTCAAGCACCATGTCGGCCAGGATCCCATGGATGCGTTCCCGCATCTGGGTGCTGAACCCGGCCATGACGCTGTTCACGACGATCATTGTCGCCACGCCCAGCATCACGCTGATAATGCTCGCCAGCGCGATATATCGCGTTCGCAGATATCGAGAGCACAACAGCAATTTGTACATAGTGCCAATCCTTTGGCTTGATGGCATTCAAACTCATCGCAAGCACAATCCGCGTGCTCTGGACGTTCACACCGAACGTGCCTGCGATACAACCGGCTCGGCAGGAGCCAGACTGAGACGTCCTCAGTCTGGCTCTCGCAATTCAATCAACCTCATTGGCGATGGTGGGCTGTTTGGCCTACGTCTCTGAGGAATCTTCTTCGACTTCCACTGCTTCCACGCCGTCTCGAACCTCATGTCGGAGCAGCGGGAAGTAGATCACGTCACGAATGCTGTGGCTATTGGTGATCAACATCACCAGGCGATCAATTCCAATTCCCAAACCACCAGCTGGCGGCATACCGACCTTGAGTGCCCGAACGAAGTCGTGGTCCATCTTGGCCATCGAATCTTCTTCCTTCTGCCCTTCCAACTGGGTCAGGAACAATTGCTCCTGCAGGCGAGGATCGTTCAATTCGGTGTAGGCATTGGCGAGTTCCAAACCGTCGATGAACAGCTCGAAACGCTCAGCGACACTCGGGTCCGATTGCTTTCGCTTGGTCAGCGGACACATCGAAGCGGGGTAATCAATCACGAAGACCGGCCCGATCAACTTGGATTCGACCGCCTCTTCGAAGATGTCATTGACGATCAAATCGTGATGCTTGCCAGCAGTGTCAACGTGGAACCGCTTCGCGGCTTCCAGGACTCCGGCGGCATCGTTGATGTCGCAGCCGGCGTGTTCACGGAACAGATCGCCGTACTTCGCCCGCTGGAACGGCGGTGTGAAGTCGATTTCTTTCTCGCCCCACGGCAGGACCAATTCCTGGCCTGTGGCCCGGATGGCATTCGAGAAAATGGCCTCGGTGAGGTCCATCATGGTCTCGTAGTTGCCATACGCCTGGTACAGCTCGATCATCGTGAATTCGGGGTTGTGAGTGCTGTCCACACCCTCATTCCGGAACACGCGACCAATTTCATACACGCGTTCGATACCGCCGACCATCAGCCGCTTCAGGTGCAGTTCCAACGCAATGCGCAGGTACAACTCCATGTCGAGCGTATTGTGGTGGGTGACGAACGGACGGGCCGCGGCACCGCCGGCAATGGCGTGCAACACGGGCGTTTCCGCTTCAACGAAGCCCCGTTGACGCAGGGTCGTGCGGACCGAGTCAATGATTTTGCCGCGCTTCAACATGCGGTCCAGGACGCCGTCATTATAAATGAGGTCCACGTACCGCTGCCGTAGCAGCATTTCGATGTCTTTGGCGCCGTGGAATTTCTCTGGCGGCTGGGCCAGCGACTTGGTCAGGAACGTGACCTTGGTCGCCCCGACGGTGCTTTCACCGGTGTTGGTCACCTTCAGGTGGCCGTCCACGCCGATGATGTCGCCGAGGTCGATGCAGTTGATCAATTCCCATTGCTCGTCGGAAAACTCGGACTTCGACAGCATGATCTGAATGCGGCCGGTCCAGTCCTGGACGTGCATAAACTTCAGCTTGCCCTTGTCGTTCCGCAGCATCACTCGTCCGGCAACACGGATTTCCGGCCCCACGACCCCTTTTTCGGTCGGGCATTTTTCACGTGCGTCGCGGATCGCAACATGGTCGTCAAAACGCTGGCCCCACGGATCAACGCCCAAGGCTTCGATCTTGTGAAGTTTCTCCAGCCGAGCGGCTTCCAAACGATCAGGAGTCTCTGCAGACATATCGAGCGATTTCAATTCCACAGTCCCGAATCTCGGGACGACCTGGGTTTCAGTGTGCGGTGTCACACGCAGAAAATGAGCAAACTGCGTAAAAACAGGCAAACCGCCGAATCACGGTTGATTACGGCAAGACATTACAACTTGAGGAAAAATCTCGGGAGCAGACGGAATATCGTCGAAAGGACGAAAAGGGTCAATGGCAACGCCCATGGGCCCGGTCCTACCCCGTAGCCTGACTCTCCGAGTCGGGTCTCCCTGCTTTACCGCTTGTTCTAAACGCCTGTCAATGGAATGTGTTGTTGGCGTGATGTGTTTTGGCGACAGCTGTACTCCAGTGGTATTCGTGGGAAGATACAGAGCATGCACCCGACTCGGAGAGTCAGGCTACGGGACGAGGCCATGTCAGAGGCGCTACGGAAATTACCCCTGAGTTGAATTCATCGCCTGAGATGGAGTATTCTCGCCCGGTGTTCTGGACTTCACCGATGAGGCCTGCGATTCGACAGGTTTGCTCATCGGTTTCTGGTCAAAATTGACTTCTCGACACCATCTGACATCGCAACTGGGAGTGCCTCGCTCATGCCGACAAATGGCGAATTGAACCGTAAATTGAGAATGGCTTTGGTCGGTGGTGGCCAGGGATCGTTTATTGGTCGTGTCCATGTGACCGCCGCCGTGCTCGACAACCGGGCTGCTTTGGTGGCCGGTGCCCTGTCTTCGAATCCCGAAAAGGCCAAGGCCTCCGCTGCGGACTACGACATTCCTCTCAATCGGGCCTATGGTTCTTACCAGGAATTAATTGAGAAGGAACTGGCTCTGCCCGCGGACCAGCGGATTGATTTTCTCAGCATTGCCACTCCGAACCACACGCACTTCCCGATTGCCAAAGCCGCCATCGAAGCCGGCTTCAATGTCATCTGCGACAAGCCGATGACGTTTAATTTGGCCGAAGCCGAAGAGCTGGCAGCGTTGGTTGCGAAGTCGAACGTCGTGTTCGCCGTGTCGCACAACTACACCGGGTACCCGATGGTCCGGCAGGCCCGAGCGATGATTGCTGCGGGCGAACTAGGTGAGATCCAGGCCGTCCGTTCCAACTATATTCAAGGCTGGTTGCGAACTCGTCTGGAAGCCAGCGATCAGAAGCAGGCTGCCTGGCGAACCGATCCCTCCAAGTCGGGTGCCGCGGGTTGCTTCGGTGATATCGCGACTCATGCCTACAACCTCGGTCGCTACATGACGGGTTTACTCCCCGCTCAAGTTTCGTGCAATCTGAAAATTTTCGAACCCGGCCGGCAGTTGGACGATTACGGTCACGCTGTGATTCGGTTTGAGAATGGCGGCTTGGGCACTGTCACCTCCAGCCAGATTTCACACGGTCGCGAGAACGATCTGTTTATCGAGGTCGACGGGACTAAGGGAGCCCTCTCCTGGCGGCAGGAAGAGCCCAACGTGTTGATGGTTCGCCGCAATGGTCACCCGCATGCTCTCTATACCCGTGACCCCAATGCCTCCTATATGACCGACGCCGGCAAGGGGGCTTGTCGCCTGCCATCAGGTCATCCGGAAGCCTTCTTCGAAGCGTTTGCGAACGTCTATCGCTCGGCTTACGACGATATGGCCAAGCGGGCTTTGGGGCAAACCTTCGAAAAGACGGACACCGTTTATCCGAACGTCGCCGACGGGACCGAGGGGATGTACTTCATTCAACAATGCGTGGCCAGCAGCCAGCAAGACGGAGCTTGGCTCCCCTTGAAGCACCCGCTCGCTCGTCGATAGTCGCTTGTCGTCTGGGCTAAGATCACCAAGAGAATTCGCAGTCGGCTCGGCATTTTGCCGGGCCGATTGCTTTCTTTGGCTGGGTGTTCGCATCACACAATCCAGAGAACCGCTAACTTCGGCAAACTCGATACGCCACAATCCGGCGTCTGGGCGACTTCGCGCTCGAATCACTCCCTGCGGCCATGATAAGGTAGCGGTGATCATGTTTGGGACATGGCCAGCGGCAATCACGGTGCGTTGCAGTCTTAATGCGACCACCGTGGCCCCGGCCGGGAGCTTTTTAGGTATGCGTCATCTCGTGTTCCTCTGCGGTACCTGGCTGCTCTGCAGCAGTGCGTTGCCGGCCAATGCCCAGCAAAAATATGTCGAGCTGATCGCCGAGGGGACCGCGTACCAGGGAAAGGTCGTGGGCCGCAACGATCAGAAAGTGTGGCTCGTCCAGCGGGACGGTCGCATGCATACGTTAGAGCTGAAAAAGATCGAAACCTTCCGCAAGCTCGCGGATGATTTCTCGCCGCTCAGTGCGGGTGATGTACGCGACGAACTGCGGCGCGAACTTGGTCCGGGGATGGACATTATCGGTACCGGCCACTATCTGGTCGCGGGCCCGTCTTCGCTGGTGAGTGACTACGCGCAGTTGTTTGAAGACCAATATCGGGCCGTTTACAGCTATTTTTCGGTACGCGGTTTCGAGATTCATACTCCTGAGTTCCCCCTCATTGCGATCATCTTTCCGGACGCCAAGTCCTTCGCGAAGTACGCCGCGAAGGACAAGGTCGAAGCCAAGGGAGGCTTGAAGGGGTATTACGTTCAATCCACCAATCGCATCGCCCTGTTCCGTGACGCCGTTGCCGACGGCTCGAGCCGCATCACCCCCCAAAAAACCTTTCCCATTCTGGACCAAGCTCACTCGTCGATACGGAGCGACCTGAAATTGCCTCCATGGATTAAGCCGTCGGACCAACCCGTCAACGACGTCTGGGCCAATATTAGCGAGACACTGGAAGGGACGTTGATTCACGAGTCGACCCATCAAGTGGCCTTCAACATTGGAATTCATTCTCGTGTTGGCCAAACCAATCCCCGGTGGGTGGTAGAGGGGCTGGCTACAGTATTCGAAGCTCCTGGAATGCGCAGTTCGAGCTTGGCGATGACTCCCGGCGCGAAGCTGAACTTGATGCGATTGAGTCATTTTCAAGAGTTCGTCAAAAGCCGTCGCCAACCGAAATCTCTGGCCAACTTTATCCAGAGCGATCTGGCGTTCGGCAGCCAGGTGCTCGATGGCTACGCTCAGGCCTGGGCCTTGACCTATTTTCTGGTGGAAACCCGACCCCGGGAATACTCGCGACTGCTGCATCTGATCGCCGCCCGCCCGGACGTTGAAGAGTACGACGACAAGCAACGCCTGTCCGACTTTCAGCAGGCATTCGGCAGCGACCTGGTACTTTTGGAAGCCAAGTTTTTAAGGTTCATGGAAGAGGTCGTGCCGCCGCCATCTCATGTCAGTCAGCGGCCTAAAAAAATCCGCACGCTCGACGATTTGCGACGCAACGGGATCAATCCCATCGACAAGTCTCAGCTGGTCCCGCTGCCTCCTGTGAAATCTCCGTGAGTTGCAGGGTGGTTTGTTGATCCGAAATCGCCGCAATTGCGTTACACTAGCGCACGTCGGTTCTGCACCATTTTCTGTGATGCGGACTCCTCTATCTTTATCGTGAGCGCTGGATCCCATTGTCATGATGCCTCGATCGATTTCGTTGGTTGTGCTCACGGTGTTAATCGTTTGCCTGGGGGGCGCCTTTCTACAGGTCATGCGACCTTATCTACTGACACTGCTGCTTGCTGGGGTGTCGGCGATGTTGTTGCAGCCGGTGATGCGATTTTTTCTGGCGAAGACCGGCAACCGTCGGGCGATCGCTGCTGGTATCACGACCCTGGCGACTGTGGGCAGCGTGCTGTTACCGATATTGGTGGGCATCATCCTCGGGGCTTCGCAGCTGGCGAGCTGGTCGAGTGATTTTTACTCGTCTCCCAAATCGCGTGCGGTGGCCGCGCGGATCTATGAAGAGCTGGAGATCAGCAATTGGGTTCATCGAGTACAACCCTACTTTGATCGCACGACAGATCCGAAGAAGTGGGAAGAAGATGTCACCAAGAGAGTCAAAGAAAATGTTCCCAAGCTACTGGAAGCAATCTCGTCGAGAACCATGGGCTTGGCTGCGTCCACATTTGGACTGCTCGGGGTCTTGGTCGAGTTCGGCGTGACGATTGCCATCTTTGTCATTTCCCTCTATTTCTTCCTGGCCGATGGCCCCATGATGCTATCGATCAGTCGCGACTTGCTCCCCCTTGATCAGGAACACCAGGGACGGCTGCTAAATCAGTTCGAACGTGTGACGCGAGCCGTGGTGATGGGCACGTTTGCCGCCGCGGCCGCGCAGGCGATCACGACGGGTATTGGACTCTATTTCTCCGGGATCGAACGCGTTGTTTTACTGACCGTGGTCGCCGGAATCGTCGCCATCATTCCTATTGCGGGAACGTCGTTGGTTTGGGTTCCGTGTGCCATCTGGATTTGGCATTCGCACGAGTCCCCCTACCCTGTCATTTTTTTCGTGCTGTACAATCTGATCGTCGTCGCCGGGATCGACAATCTGGTCCGCGCCTATGTCCTCAATAGTGACGTCAAACTCCATCCCTTAATTGCGTTTGTCAGCGTGATGGGGGGCATTCAATGGGTCGGCATCTGGGGCGTGTTCGTCGGCCCGGTCCTGGCCTCGTGCCTGTATGCTCTGATGCGAATTTTCAAAGAGGAACTGCTGATCTACGGGAAGCAACCGGCCCCCGAACAAACGGTTGAAGCAGCCTTAGCAGGTGTTCCGCAATCGGCAGCGGTGGCGACACCACCTCGCCCCGCACCTGTTCCGCCGCCAGCGAAGGCCCCGATCAAACAGGTCCGCAAAACTCCGAATAAGCGGCGCTAAAAAAAGTTTCTTCTCAAATTTGTTTTTGGTTTTTGGACCTATCAGACCACGGAATAGAGTGGGCACCGATCTCGGGGGACGTTTCGCCCGCGAATTGGCAAATCGCGGGCCCGCGCTGTACTCTGAACGCTTGGATTCGGCCTACCTTCTATTGGCTGACTGCAGAGCTGTCTCAAGACGGTCTAACAGGGAATGTCGATCTTCGAAAGGAACCTCCCATGCGTTCGTGTTTGTTGTCCCTAGGCATGTGCCTGGTCCTGTTGGCTGTCAGTCCAGTTCAGGCCGACGAAAAAAATGGCCGGCTGGATATTTACTTCATTGACGTCGAGGGTGGTGCGGCAACGTTGTTTGTGACGCCCGCGGGCGAGACGTTGCTGGTCGACTCGGGATATCCCGACAACAACGGCCGTGACCGGGATCGCATCGTCAAAGTGTTGAAGGATTACGCCGGCAAGACACAGATTGATCACGCGTCGGTCTCGCACTGGCACCTGGACCATTTCGGCAATCATGCGGCCCTCACCTCGTTGGTTCCCATCAAGAATTTCTGGGACCGTGGTATCCCCGAAACGCTTCAGGAAGACCCCAAGTTTGAAGATCGAATCGGCCCCTATCGGGCTGCGTCTCAGAACAAGTCGAAGAAACTGGTTCCAGGCGACATGCTGACGTTGGAGGCAGGAGAAACGCCCCTGACCGCGAAGGTTATCACCGCCAGTGGTGACGTCATCCCCAATGACGGGCCGGCAAATCCCTTCGCCGCCCAGCACAAACCGCAAGCGGACGATCCTTCGGACAATGCTAAGAGCATTAGTCTGCTACTCAAGTTCGGAAAGTTTACCTTTCTGACATGCGGTGATCTCACCTGGAACGTGGAAGCGAAACTGGTCACACCGAACAATCCGATCGGGCACGTGGAAATGTTTATGGCCACGCATCATGGTCTGGAAGTCAGCAACAATCCGGTGCTGGTGCAAGCAATTCAGCCTCGAGTCATCGTGATGTGCAACGGGCCCACCAAGGGGGGCCATCCGCAAACGATCCAAACCATCCGAGACACCAAGTCGATCGCAGCATTGTTCCAATTGCATCGCAATGTGAAGCTCAAACCCGAAGAACAAACTCCTGCAGAATTCATCGCCAACCAGGAATCCACGGCAGAATGCAAAGGCCGTTTCGTAAAAGCCTCGGTCGCCCCGGGCGGAGACAGCTATACGGTCCAGATTCTGCCCGACGGCAAAATCTGGAAATACGAAACCCGCTAGGCCAGGTCCGGCGAGCACATCCCGACTCCATCAACGTTGGGGTGATCCTCTCCGTGTTCTCTGTGTCTCCGTGGTGAATCTGCATTTAGTGATTTAGCAACAACGAAACGACTTCTTCGAACTCATGGTTACGCATTTCTCGACTATTGGTTTTCCGGTCTCTTCTCCTGACGACTTTCATTTGCTGGCCAAGTCCGTTGCAGAGATCGGCCAGATTCGAAACTGTCCCGGTGGGTGTTACATCCAGTGGCGTGGTGCATCGGGTGTCGAGTTGTGGGTGCAACTGGATGAGTCTGGCCGATTCCTGGATATTCAGCCTCACTTTTCCGGGATGGCTGCCATGCGGGTCGGTGTGACCAAGCGGCTGTCGCGACCGACCGACACGCCGCTCGACGGGGCGTGGCAGGCGTGGGCCGATCCGATTGAAGATGAGAATCCCGCGGATGGACTGTTTGAACTGACATTCGAAGCCCCTGACTTTGCCCTGCAGCTTGATCTCCAATTGCCGTTGCTGGCGACCGCCCAATTGGCCGCCTTCGCCCATGAAGTGACATTCTTCGAGGATGAGGCCGCCTTCCGGGCGGCGCCTCAAGTGAATGGTCGACTCGAGGCCCAATCCTTCACCCCCGCGCCGAAACGGGTTCGAGAAGGTGGGGAGACCGAACCGCAAACCGCAGAAGCCCTGATTTGCGGGCATGTGATGCGGGTCGAAATGTTGACGAACGAATTGACCGGATTGTCCTTTTATTGGTTGCTTGTCGAAACCGCGGGTGGACGAGTCGATCTGGTGATTGATCCCCAATTGGTCCCTGTGGAGCTGACCGCGGGTGGAATCGTGATGGCATTTTGCTGGCTGTCAGGCCAGTTGCTCTAGCGTCGCATATAGGGGGAGGTGAGGCATGTGCCGAACCATAGTCGTTGTTCGCTCCGCGAACTGAACGTGCTCGCAGCAGCGAGCTTGAATCCACGTTAAGATTGAATGCCGATTCCACCCGGCTACTGCGAGCACGTTATGTTCGCGGAGCGAACAACGACTATAGCTGTCAGCTACCGACATCTTGTGGTGCACTGGCATGGAAAATCATCTCCTGGATGTTCTTCGCCCGAACCTCAGTTGGTCCATGCTGCCCGCGATTTGCCGGCAGTTTGGGATCTCGGCCTGGGACTTCATTTTTCCTCCCGCCTGTGTCGGCTGTGGGGTGTCATTGGCTGCCACGCCTCCCGAATCATCCCTGGTTCGGATCTGTGTTACTTGCCGTGACAAGTTGTCGGTGCATGCGACCTGTCCCAGTTGTCTCCGCTGCGGGGCTCCTGTCGGACCCTACGTGGATCGCCAACGGGGCTGTCAGGAATGTCGTCGTGAACGATTTGCCTTTCGAACGGTGTACCGTCTGGGGATCTATGACGGTGCTGTCAAAGAGGTCGTCGTGCGGGGAAAATATCTCACCGGCCAACCGTTGCTGAGATCGATTGCCGAACTGATCTGGGAGTCTGCAGGCCCCGAGATGACGGCAGCCAAGATTGATCTCATCGTGCCGATTCCTCAACATTGGCGGCAACGGCTGTTTTCACAGCATCACGCACCAGACATTCTCGCCGAGGCCTGGGGGCGCCGCTTGCAGGTGCCTGTGGGCTATCCTATACTCGGAAAGAGACGGAAAACTCGCAAACAAGCCCGTTTAAACCGTACGGAACGCCACAAAAACCAACATCAGGTGTTTCAGGTCACTCGCCCCGCTGCGGTGAAAGGCAAAATCGTTTTGCTGGTGGATGACGTACTGACGACCGGTGCCACGGCCCATTCCGCGGCCCGAACGTTGAAGCAGGCGGGAGCGAAGGATGTCGTGGTGGCCGTGATTGCTCGGGCATTGGGGCGTCATTGAGTGGGGGGCAGTCCTCCGCGGTTCAAGGTGTGACAGACTCTGGTTGCAGCGTCGTCCGGCCGATGCTGGCAGCATGCTAATTTTAATTCGGAGTTCAACGTACAAGCCTTCATGACAGAGACGACTCCCCGCTCCATCCGTATCGCAACCCGTTCCAGCCGACTGGCACTCTGGCAGGCCGAGCATGTTGCCGCCCTCTTAAAGATTGCGGCACCTGACACGCCGGTGGAGATCATTCATGTCTCGACCCTCGGTGATCGCGATCTGACTGAACCGTTACGGACCCTCGGTGCGTTTGGTGTCTTCACCCGTGAAGTGCAACGTGTTGTTCAGGATGGCCGGGCCGATCTGGCCGTGCATAGTTTGAAAGACCTCCCCACGGACTACGTCGAGGGCCTCTGCTTGGCAGCGGTCCCCACTCGCGGACCTGTCCACGATACGCTCGTCTTACCGGCCAACGCGGTGGCGGGCTCGGGCTGGGATTCGATTCCGCAACGCGCCCGAATCGGTACCGGCAGCCCCCGTCGTCAGGCCCAAGTCCGACATGCTCGCCCCGATGTCGAGTTGCTTGAAATTCGCGGCAACGTGGAAACCCGTCTGCGAAAGCTGGATGCTGGCGAGTACGACGCGATCATCCTGGCCGTCGCCGGACTCGAACGCCTGGGCCTGGAAGGCCGGGTGACTCAACCCCTCACCCCTCCAATCATGTTCCCGGCCGTCGGCCAGGGAGCCTTAGGATTGGAATGCCGCACGGATGACACCTGGCTGCGAACAATCCTCCATCGTCTCAGCCATCCCGAAACCTTCGCCGCGATCACCGCCGAGCGTTCGGTGCTGTCCGAACTGCGAGCTGGCTGCCATGCCCCGTTAGGGGTTTCGACGACGATCATCAATGCTCATTTGCGACTGGAGGCGGTGGTCCTCAGTCCCGACGGCCGCACGCGAATCACGGCCGAAGCAACCGCTCCGCAAATTGAGGCCAGCACCCTGGGAGTCACCGTCGCCGAACTCCTCAAGGAGCAAGGAGCAGACTTACTAATTGCCGGCTCCAGGGCATTGCCAGAATAGCAACATAGTCCACAGAGTCGTTGTTCGCTCCGCGAACATAACGCATTCGCAGTAGCCGGCCGGAATTAGCATTCGATTTTGATACGTATTTCAACTCGCTACAGCGAGCGCGTTATGTTCGCGGAGCGAACAACGA
>JAZKFE010000424.1:0-6062 GCA_040386595.1 Planctomycetota bacterium
GAGCCGTAACCTCTTGTTCGCTGCGCTCACCCAGATTCGAGAATCTGGGCTACCCACTGAAAACACCAACAAACGCTGACCCAATCCGTGTTATTCTGTGTCAATCCGTGGCTAAAAACTCTTCTTCAAATCACTTTCCAAACTCAGTGTTCTCCGCGTCTCCGTGGTGCCAATGATTCTTTATCGCGGGTCGGAATTGTTGGTAACTCGACGCCCAGCAGCAGGTTGCCTGCCAGCACAAAGACTCTCAGCGACAACGCGACGACCAGCAACAGGCCGACGAAGTACAGCACCGGGGCCAGCTTCAGCACGGGAATGAAGGCGATTTGCAGGTAGCTGAGGAAACCTAGAAAACTGCGGTGGCGTAGGAAATAGGTGAAGATCGCCTTGTTCAGGAAGCCGAAGGCACTCGCCCCCAATGCGACACCCAGGACACCGAAATCGAGGTGGAAGGGGATCCAGGGAAGGTAGCCCGGTGTGTGGCCGATTTCTGCGGCTCCGGGAAAGAAGTGCTCGTTGACCACAACTGGTCCATAGACAAACGGTTTTGTTGGCACCAGCCGTCGCGGGACGTACTCCCACAGCGAACTGAGAAGTGTGCCACCGTAGTTGGGGCCAAAAGTCCTGGCATTTCCGACATAGCGGGCGGCATTGTCGAAGTAATCGTAGTACTGGACTGTCTCTTTCAGACTATTGAAATTGCCTTGCAGCCACGGTGAGATCAACACCAGAGGCACGCCAACTCCTGCCGCCAGAGCGACTTCACCAAACGTGAAGGTTCTCACGTAAAAGTTGAAGTAGATCCCTCCAGCCATGACCACGCCGACCATCGCGGCTTTCGATCCGAAGTAGGAAAACGCCGCCAGAAACAGCAGCGATCCGATCAGCAGCACGAACCGATCGCGAATCCGGCCGTAATACAGCCAGCCCAGATAGGCCAGGAACAGACACGTTTGCGACAGCACATACCAATGCCCACTGCCGGCTCGTCCTTCCATGTAGGCCTGCCGCGGATTCAATAGCCAGAGGCGTCCCACCGGACTGTCGCGTAGTAAGAGCCCGAAAAAGATCGCCGACAGGCCAATCAACCCGCCGCAAAACAGCAAACACAGCACGCGCGGCGTCTGCCGAGTGAGATCGCCGGTGCGCTGCCGAGCGAACTCGCAGGGGCCGAGCAAGGCCTCGCAGGCGGGCAGTAGCGGGTTGACGGGGACCAGAAACGGCCAGGTCAATCCAAATAAGTAGAGCGAAGTGATCAGGCTCGCTTCAATCCACCACTCTTGCGCGAGTTGCGACGAATGGGCGATGTCTTGTGCCAGAGGTGCGAAGCCGGCCATCACCAGTAATTGCAGGCTGGGGTACAGCAGCGGGTTGAACAGGGTACGATAGCGGTAGGTCACGGCACCGGCGCAGAGCAGCGTTAGCAGGCAATATCCCGCCAGGCACAGTTCCAATAACGGTAAATCCGGCATGCGAAAGTCAAATTCGAAGCGGGGTGAGAGTGACGACATCGCCTTCGCGCGAAGGTAGTATATAATGATATTATTAAAATCGGGAATGCCGTGGGGAGGTTAGCCCCACCTGTATTTGCAATGAACAAAGCACGAGTATCGGCTCAAGTGAGCCTGAATTGAAGTTTTAAGGTTGCCAGCCATGTCCACCGTGTTGCCCATCGCCGGAATGCCGATTGTCTCAGACGAAGATCCCCTCGACCTGATCGAAGAGATCGAACGGCTGAAAGTCCGCGAAGATGCCACGATTCTGGCTCACTTCTACGTCGATGGAGACATTCAAGATATCGCCGACTTTACGGGTGACAGTCTGAAGCTGGCCCGCGATGCGACCAAGGTCAGCACCAAGACGATCGTCTTTTGTGGCGTTCACTTTATGGCCGAATCGGCCAAGATCCTAAGCCCCGAAAAGCGAGTTTTGCTGCCCGATTTGCTGGCCGGTTGTTCGCTCGCCGACAGCTGCCCGGCTGACAAGCTGGCCGCGTATCAGCAGGAATTGCGGGCTCAGGGACACGATTTTGTGACCGTGGCCTATATCAATACGACCGCCGCGGTGAAAAGTCTGTGCGATTGGATTGTCACCAGCGGAAATGCCCGCGAGATCATCGATCGGATTCCGCAAGACAAGGAAATCCTGTTCGTCCCCGATCAGCACTTGGGGCGGTATTTGTCCGAGGTGACCGGCCGCAAGATGATTCTGTGGCAGGGATCGTGCATGGTCCACGAGATCTTTTCCATCCAGGATTTGCTGCGAGCCAAGCGGAATAATCCTGGCAGCATCGTGATGGCGCATCCCGAGTGTCCCAAGAACATTCTGGACATCAGCGACTTTGTCGGCGGGACGGAAAAGATGCGCCGCAAGGTGTCGGAAACCAAGGAGCCGACAGTCTTTCTGGTGGCCACCGAAGCCAACATGATCCACCCGCTGGCGGCGTTGGCTCCGCAGCACACGTACCTACCCGTTCCGGGCATTTCGGCCTCGGACGGCACCACCTGTGCCTGCAATCGCTGCCCGCACATGGCTCGCAACACCCTGGCCGCGGTCCGCAATTGCCTCCGAGACGGCCGCCCGGAAATCACCTGGCAGCCATACTTTGCGGACGCTCAAGCGGTTCTGCAGCGCAGCCTGCTGTAAGTTTCTTCTCTTCATAGGCGAGCGTCCGGCGTGAGCCGGATGGTGGTTTGCGACCGTCGATAATGAAGAAGATTGGGCACCACGGAGCACACGGAGTTTTAAGAGGGATAAAGAAGAGTTTTTTAGCCACGGATTAACACAGAAGAACACGGATTGGGTCAGCGTTTGTTGGCGTTCTCAGACAACGCCGAGCCCGTTTTGAATTGAATTGTTTTGATTTAATTTTGATCGTGTCCCCAGGGTGCGCCGCGAGTACTCGGTGACCCTGGGCTATGTTGTGTATCCCCTTCGGGGAACAGACATTTTCAAAGCCTGTGAACTGAAGATCAAACAACGATTCCTGGCCTTCTCGACGAAAACATTCCGTGTGGCACACACTCACCCCGATTCGAGAATCTGGGCTCCCCACTGAAACCACGAACAAACGCTGACCCAATCCGTGTTATTCTGTGTCAATCCGTGGCTAAAAACTCTTCTTCAAAACTCAGTGTGCTCCGTGTCTCCGTGGTGCCCAATCTTTTTTATTGCCGACAGCGCGTAACACACCATCCGGCTCACGCCGGACGCTCGCCTACGAAGAATGTCGTGGCTCTCGGAAAAGTCTGCCGGATTGCTCGTTGCCGCACTGCGCGCTGATTGCTAACATCGGGCAAATCTCCTTCCTCGTTGTCCTCACCCTGTGGTGTTGTCATGCCGGCTGCGGCTGTTGATTCTGTGCCTGCCGTAAAGTGGACTCGCAAGCATTTATTGGGTTTGGAAGAGCTGTCAGCAGCTGAGATCACCCTGATTCTGGATCAGGCCGCTGAATTCAAACGGCTCGCGGCGCAAGGTGAGACGAAACTCAAAGCACTGGCCGGCACCGTTGTCGCCAATTTGTTCTTCGAGAATTCGACTCGCACCAAGACCAGCTTCAGCCTCGCGGCGAAGCGTCTGAGTGCCGACACCATCGACTTCAGTTCCAGCGGTAGCAGCCTGTCGAAGGGGGAAACCTTTATCGACACGGCCCGCAATATTGAAGCGATGGGGGTGAGTCAGATCGTCGTGCGACATAGCACGCCCGGGGCACCGCTGCTCCTTTCGCAGCATGTGAATGCCGGCATTTTGAATGCGGGCGATGGTACTCACGAACATCCGACGCAAGGCTTGTTAGATGTGTTTTCGATCCGCGAGCGGGTCGGACATATCAAAGGTCTGACGGTGGCTTTGGTTGGCGACATCCTGCATAGCCGCGTGGCGCGATCAAATATCTGGGGCCTGACGAAACTGGGGGCTCACGTCATCGTCTGCGGGCCCGCCACCCTGATTCCGCCGCATGTGGAACGCCTGGGGGTTGAGGTGGCTCATGACTTTGACCGCATCCTGCCCCGTTGCGATTGCGTCAACTTGCTACGAATTCAGTTCGAACGGCAACGCAGTGGGTTGTTCCCGTCGATCACGGAATACTCGCACCTGTTCGGAATGAACGGCGATCGTCTGAAGAAGTCCAAATCTGATATCGTGATTTTGGCCCCGGGACCGATCAATCGCGGCGTGGAAATCACCCCCGATGTGGCCGACGGCCGGAATTCGGTGATCCTGGATCAAGTCACGAACGGGCTGTTTATTCGCATGGCGTGTTTGTATTTGTTGCACCAGCAACAGAACCCGACGGTGAGCTAAAGAGAGCTCCACCGTGCATGTTTCCGACTCGGGAGCATGAGTCTCGATTAAGACGTTTTTGTCAGCGGAACACGCAATTCATGGCCACTCTTCTGATTCGCGGCGGACGCATTATTGACCCCAGTCAAGACTTGGATCGCGTGGGCGATCTGTTGCTGGAGGGCAAACGCATCGTCGGGATCGACGTCCCCTGCCCGAACCCGGATGAAGTGATCGAAGCCCGCGGCTTGATCGTGTCGCCAGGTCTGATTGACCTGCACGTCAGCCTGCGTGAACCGGGGAACGAAGAAGACGAGACCATCGCCACCGGCACTGCGGCAGCCCTCGCCGGCGGATTCACCAGCGTAGCCTGCATGTCCGACACGCGGCCAGTGGTTGATAACCGCTCGGAAGCGGAATTTATCATGATCCAGGGCGAGCGTGCCGGAAACGCGCATGTCTTTCCTTTGGGAGCTGTGACCAAGAACAACGAAGGCCAGGAACTGGCCGAGATGGGCCAACTGGTTGAGGCCGGGGTTCTCGCCTTCAGCGACGGCCGCACTCCGGTCGCCAACGCCGAGATCATGCGTCGGGCCTTGCAGTACGCCAGCATGTGGGATCGTCCGATCTTCAATCGGCCTCAGGTTCCCGAGTTGGTCCACAACGGTGTGATGCACGACGGATTTGTTTCGACGCGACTCGGACTGCGCGGCATGCCGGCCGCCGCCGAGGACATCATGGTCGGCCGAGACATCGCCCTGTGCGAGCTGACGGGTGGCCGGGTCCACTTGATGTGCATCTCGACCGAAGGGGCGATCGATCAGATTCGTCGGGCCCGACAGCGCGGACTTCGTATCTCGACCGAGGTCACTCCGCACCAGTTGTTGCTCACCGATGAAGTCATGGGGACCTTCGATTCGCACTATAAAGTCGATCCCCCACTGCGAACGTCGAAGCATCTGCAGGCCTGTATCGCCGGTTTGCAGGATGGCACGATCGAAGTGATTTGCTCCGATCACCAACCACATTCCCCCGAGAAGAAACAGCGGGAGCTCGACCTGGTCCCGTTCGGCATTGCCGGCTTAGAGACCTTGTTGCCGCTGTGTATTACGGGTCTGATCGAGACCGGATACCTCAGCTGGTCGCAGTTCCTGTCGAAGGTGACCATCGGCCCGGCTCGCGTGTTGAACCTCAACAAGGGCACGTTAAAGGCCGGGGCCGATGCCGACGTGACGCTGATCAATCCTGATGTCGCCTGGACGATCGATCCGACTCAGTTCCGTTCAAAGAGTCGCAATACACCGTTCGCTGGCCGAGCCGTCCGCGGCCGTGCGCAAACGGTGATCGTGAACGGTCAGATCCGCTATCGAGCCTAAACGCCGCTTCTTAGGCGAGCGTCCGGCGTGAGCCGGATAGTTGTTAGACGCTGTCGATAATAAAGAAGATTGGGCACCACGGAGCACACGGAGTTTTGAAAGAAAACTTCGGGCTGGTGGTCATTCCAGAAGAGTTTTTAGCCACGGATTGACACAGAATAACACGGATTGGGTCAGCGTTTGTTGGTGTTTTCAGTGGGTAGCCCAGATTCTCGAATCTGGGTGAGCGCAGCGAACTAGAGGCTACGGCTCCTTCGACTCAGCCCCCACAATCAGCTCCCGGTGAGCCGGGTGACGTCAGTTCCCGGATTCTTTGTCGATCCGCACGAATACGGTGGGCACCACCAAGACACGGAGTAAGACCGCAGCATTCACAGTTCTTAATCAATCAAAACAATCCAA
>JAZKFE010000425.1:0-2920 GCA_040386595.1 Planctomycetota bacterium
TCGACTCCAAAAACTTTCCGACGCCGACGACCGCAATCCCGTGCTGTCGGGCTATGCCTGCGCGATGCTATTGGAACGGGGCCTGATGGCCAATGAATCCCTGGCAAGAGAGGTGTCGCGACGGCTGTCACCAGGAATTCCCGCAGACCTGGGTGCCGGCTGGTTTGAAGGGCTCGCGAAACGGAATCGCTATGCTCTGCTGGCCAGACAACCCTTGTGGGAGCAACTCGCCGATTACGTCCGGTCGCTCGATGACGAACAGTTCACCCGGGCATTGGTGTTTCTACGGCGAGCATTCGGCAGTTTCACCTCGCGTGACAAACGGCACATCGCAGAAAATCTCGGCGAATTCTGGGGCCTGCACGCAGACACAACGAGTGAATTGATTGAAAAGCCGCTCACCGAACAAGAAGAGCAAACGCTAACCGATTTGAATGAGTTTAACTTCGATGATTTTTAAAATGCTCGGCGTTGTGCCTCAAGCTAAAAAGTTTAGTCTGCGAAAACTGCATTCAACTATTTGCGGAAACATTCCGCGGAGTTCGCAAGCGACTCCATCGTCGTCGAACCGCAAAGAAAGGCAACCCAACAAGGGCACAAACGGGGAAAGCCAAGGTAGCACCAACGACGAACATGGGAGGTCCCCATCCAATATTAATATGCCCCCCGGCAACAATCGTTTCATGTACAAGGTTCAGAATTGAACAGACTGCCGCACCACCAAAAGTGCAAACGCAGTATTTGCTGCTGACCCCATGCAGAATCGACGCCACAATACTCACGAATATCAGATATTCCGAAACACCGTACCACATCGATCGGGTTACCCTACGTACTATTTGTTTTGCTTGCGATACAGCTTACGAGATATCTCAAAACCTATACAGCGGCAGATGTCAGGTTTAATCGCTCGTTAAGCACATCGGACGGCGATGCATCCCAACACCTTAATACAGTATGTCGATAGTCCCCGCTCTCGTAATCTTGCCCGATTTTTTATCAACATAGAACTGCATTTGAGGGCCTTCGGGATTGCTCGGATCTCGTGGGAGTTTAGAAAGGTAAAAACCGTAAATATTCTCGTCATCCAGGTGAAGCACATAATATGAGCGATCCAGATGCTCTTGGATCTCAGCAGCGGGCGTTCCGACAAATGAGTTATCATCTTTTCGCGGCCCCAGCTTCTCGATCCAGTCCTGAGCTTGCTTGATCTGGGCGGCAGTCAGTTTGTGATACTCAACCTTGCGCTGCCATTCTTCGTCCGCGGCTTTTTGCGCTGGACTCCTGTAGTCGACTGCCGGACGTTTGGGTGTACTCACGGGGGGATCTGACGATTCACAGCCGATCAAGCCGCAGATCGTAACGAGCGCTAAACGGCGGAGCGAGAATGACGGAAGTGCGACCATGGGTAATTTCCCTGTGAGACAGGACCAGGAAGTCCGTATGAAAGCATGATACTCGAAACAAACCTTCACTGATATTCGGAGTGCACACTCCAGACCACTCGCGGTGTCGCATTCTGGATTGTGGCAGAATATCATGCCACGGAACCGGGCAGGGTTACATCAATTCACAATTGCGAATGACAAAGGTTAGTCATGAAACACTCGATCGCGTGGCGAGTCTTGAAGGTTGCCGTACTGATCACGGTTGTGACGGCTTCCGCTGTGCAGGCTCAACAACCAACTGTGGTGTTTTCCATTCGTGGAATCGACACGGTACTGGACGATGCCGATTTTCTGTGTGAAGAAGTCGGGCAAGCTGGGATCAAGGCTGCCGCCGAACAGTTTATTAGTGGTGTGACCAAGGGCAAGGGGTTGGCTGGCATCGATCGCACGAAGCCCTTAGGCGTGTATTGGAACGCGACCGCTGATGGGCCTCCGGAAATGCCGATTGCGTTTCTGCCAGTTTCGGACGCAGCTGCTCTGAAGGAATTGCTCACGGAACTTGTACCAGAATTTGAGGAAACCGACGGGCAATGGTCGGCGTCAATAAATGGGAACACCATCTACGGCAAACTCTCCGGCGGCTATCTGTTTCTCAGTCCGAATCTTCCGGCGAAGTTGGCCGATCCGGCGAAAATCTCGAACGCCAAGTACGACACGGCCCTGGACATCAGCATGGCCGGCATTCCGGCACAGTTCAAGCAACTGTTCCTCGACAAGGTCGAAGAAGAAGGACGCAAGAGCCAGGATGAAGGCCCGGAGCCAGCGAATGAAACCGAAAAAATTGGCAGAGAGTGGGGCTTCAACGGCACTCTGGCCATTGTCAAAGCGATCGTGAACGAGAGCGATAAATTGACGCTTGGTATTGATCTGGATCGGGAAACCCGCGCCGGCACAATCGATCTGGCTTTGACCGGCCAAGCGGACAGCACCCTGGAGAAGGTGTTGAAGGCCTATGGCAAGATCCAGCCCGCGTTTGCCGGATTGGGATCCGATTCGACTCCGTTCAGAATGACCCTTTCGCTCCCCACGGTCGCCAGTCCCGAACATCTGGACGCGTTGCTGGCGTCGGCCAAGACCGCCCTCGACGCTTCCATCGACAACGA
Source organism: Planctomycetota bacterium (assembly GCA_040386595.1). GTDB lineage: Bacteria > Planctomycetota > Planctomycetia > Planctomycetales > Planctomycetaceae > JAKFVC01. The sequence goes on from JAZKFE010000425.1 coordinate 2,552, forward strand.
CGAGAATCTCAAAAGTGACGAAGCTCGGGACGCCGCGAAGAAACTCATCGAACGTTTGGTGAGCATGACTCAAGCGACACTGAAGTCGGGTTCGCTCCATGCAGGAGTTGTTCTGGAGTCAGGCAGCAATGACACACTGCGGGTGGTCGGTGCCGCCAAGGTGGCTGACGGTAACGAAGCGGCCAAACTCTTGGACGAAGTGATTCAGTTGTCAAAATCCGATCCCGACGCAACGAAGTTGAAGCTCGATGTTGCCAAGCACGCTGGAGCAAGAATTCATGCCGTAACAATGGACGAGGATGCCCAGAAGAATTTCGGCACCGATCCGGCTCACTTGGCGTTTCGGAACGACAGTCTGTGGATTGCACT
>JAZKFE010000425.1:2930-10782 GCA_040386595.1 Planctomycetota bacterium
CTCGGGGGCGACAATCTGAGTGCCTTAAAGCAGTCTCTCGCCGCCAAGCCCGTTTCGCGCAAGGCCGTGCCGCCGATCTCCCTGCAGGTCAAGGCGGCAGCATTGATCCTGATACTGAAAGATCAGGAAGCCGATTTGTTGGAACGAGCCAAGAAGATTGCCGGCCAGCCGGGGGATCGACTTAACGTCGATATCGCACCGATCTCCGGCGGCGCCAAGTTGCGGGTCGAGTTTGGACTGGATTTGCTGAAGCTCGCTGCAAAACCCGCGGAAGAGAACTGAGGCTGATAAGCTGGGATGAGTGATGCTTCCAACCATTGGGAGGGTGAGGCTCCTGCCGAACCGCTAAGTCTACTGGAACCCGAAAAACCAGGCGGTTCGGCAGGAGCCTCACCCTCCCAATCAATTCGAAAATCCGTCACGGCGTAAATTGACACGGTTTACGAGTTGGGGACAAAACACTTTTGATGCAGCACGATTTCGGACGCAATTGCGGAGAAAATCACAATGGCTCCCTCACTGGAACCCGAGCAGCTGCAGCGTTGGCGGCTGATTCTTGGTAAGTCGGCCAACGAGGCGTTGAATGAGATGGGCTGCCGGAGCGGGTGCTGCAGCCCCGGCACCGAATTGCTCTCGTCGGAGCAGCTCGAAATGGACGAGGCCCTGGAGGCGATCTATGCCGGTGATGGGGATCAGGACATGTCCCGCGACGAATGGGAAGCGTCGCCCGGTCATGGCGTTCACGGATCGGTCAAAGGTCGATCGATCCCCCGCGTCGCCCGGTGGCTGAGCCAGATTCGCAATTTCTTTCCGGCCGATGTTGTCGTGTTGCTCCAGAAGGATGCCATCGAACGCCGCGGAATGAAAGAGTTGCTATTCGAGCCGGAGCTGCTGTCGCAGGTTGAGCCATCGATTGACTTGGTCAGCACGCTGTTAACTCTCAAGAATCTGGTTCCCGAAAAAGCCAAAGATGCGGCACGCGATATCGTGCGGCGCGTCGTTGAAGACTTGCGAAAGCGGCTGGAGTCGCAGTTTGCTCAGGCCATTCGCGGCTCGCTCAATCGCAGTCGGCACAGCCCGTTCCGCAGTCTGCCGAATCTCGACTGGCCGCGAACCATCCGACGCAATCTGAAGCATTACAACGCCGACCTCAAGGTGCTTATCCCCGAGAACATTTCGTTCTTCAGTCGACAGCAGCGTCAGAATCAGTGGAACATCATCATCGCGATGGATCAGTCAGGTTCGATGGCAACCTCACTGATTTATGGCGGCATTATGGGAGCCATCCTGGCCAGCCTGCCGGCGGTCGAAACACACGTGGTCGTGTTCAATCATCAAGACGTCGTGGATTTGACCGAGGAATGCTCGGATCCGGTAGATTTGCTGTTCGGGACGCAACTGGGGGGTGCCGAGGATTATTGGATGGCGACGTGCTACTGCGAACGCTTCATGCACACCCCGGCCAAGACGCTGTATATTCTGTTGGCTGACTTGCACGACACCAGTCCGAACGAAAGCCGCTTCGTCAAAAAAATGGAAACCCTGTTGGCAGGTGGCTTGAAGGCCGTGGGGTTGCTGGCGATCTCAGATCATGGTCAACCATCGTACAACGAACGACTGGCAGACAAATTGGTGAGTATGGGAATGCCGTGCTTCGGCTGCACTCCTGATCGGCTGCCCGAGTTGATGTCGACCGTCTTGCGCGGACTCGACTTACAAAAGTTCGGAGACAGCGTGCGACTCGCCTGAGGTCCGACTGCGATGCAACGCCGCTCATTTGTGCCACTGTTTCGGGGCGGCCTCCGATTCGAATTTCTCGCCAGAGCCACGACCGCCCCAAAGCAGTGTCTCCTTTGATAGAGTATCGCATCACCAGAAAACACTGCTTAAGGTCGGCGATGCAGTTGTTTAAGAATCTGGAGCGAAAAGCGCCGACCTAAAACAGTGGCACGTCGGTTATGTTTTGACGTTATTAAAACTGTGTCCGCAAGAATTCTTGCGATGCTCACAGTCGTGTGCCAACAATTCGTAAGAATTGATGAATTCGCGATCGTGTCGTGGAATTCGTGAAAACAAATTACTACGCTCGCGCATCAACTACTCCAGTCAATCGGCCGCTGGACGCCGATCCGCACCCCACTTGGGCAAGCGGTAAGTACTGGGTATCTGCATTCCCAAAGATGCGAGTTTCGCGACCACGCGAACGATGTCTTCGTTTTCCTGCACTCTAACCGGTGCACCGACGCGGTATCCGTCGATTCCGGTTTTCGAGCCGTATTGCCGCGCGCCGGATTTTCTTGAACAAGGGCTTCTCGCGATGAGATCTCGTTGGTTTTCTGTTCGTTTTTCCTTGGCGATAATCGTTGCCATCCAAGGGCTGAATCTGGCCTCCGTTGAGGCGGCTGATAGACCCAATGTCGTGATCTTCTACGCCGACGACCTCGGCTGGGGTGAGTGCGGGTGTTACGGAAACAAAGATATTCCGACACCTCACATCGACTCGATCGCCCAGAACGGTATTCGGTTCACACAAGGTTATGTGGCAGCCACCTATTGCAGTCCCTCGCGGGCCGCCCTGATGACCGGGCGTTATCCGACTCGCTTTGGCCACGAATTCAACAGCGTCGCCAATCGGAAGGGACTGGATCAGAATGAAACGACCGTCGCAACTCGGCTGAAGACTTTGGGCTATGCGACCGCCTGTGTCGGGAAATGGCATTTGGGCAACGGCCCCGAGTATCGCCCGACGAAACGCGGGTTTGACGAGTTCTTCGGAACGCTCGCCAATACGCCATTCTTTCATCCGACAAACTTTGTGGATTCCCGCGTCTCGGATGACGTGCAGAAAATCACCGATGATTCGTTCTACACGACGGACGCCTATACCGACCGATCCATCGACTGGATCGAGAAGAACAAGTCGAAACCGCTGTTCTTGTATCTGCCGTTCAACGCGCAGCACGCTCCGCTGCAGTCCCCGAAAAAGTACCTGGATCGCTTTCCCAATATCACCGACGAAAAACGAAAACTGTTCGCGGCGATGATGTCGGCCATGGACGATGGCATTGGTCGTGTGATTGCCAAGGTCAAAGACATCGGTCAGGAAGAAAACACACTCTTCTTCTTCATTGGCGACAACGGCGGGCCGACGCAGAGCACGACATCGCAGAATGGCGGACTGCGCGGATTCAAGATGACCACCTACGAAGGTGGCCCTCGTGTTCCGTTTATCGCTCAATGGAAGGGCAAGCTGCCGGCCGGCACGACTTATGATCTGCCGGTGATCAATCTCGATTTGCTGCCGACAATCCTCACCGCTGCCGGCGGCAAGGTCGATCCGGCGTGGAAGCTGGATGGCGTCGATCTGCTGCCATATCTCACAGGTGCGAACAAGGCTCGTCCTCATGAAACCTTGTACTGGCGGTTCGGTCCGCAGTGGGCAGTTCGACAGGGAGACCTGAAACTGGTGGTTTCCAAGGGAGGCAGCGGCAGCCCTGAGCTGTATAACCTCGCCACCGACTTCGCTGAGTCCAAAGATTTAGCGGCAGCTCAACCCGAAAAGGTGAAGGAGCTGCAAGCCGTCTGGAAAAAGTGGAGCGACGAACAAGCCGAGCCCAGCGTTCCGGATGCCCCAGCTAATCAGAAGAAAGCCAAAAAGAAGAAGGCCAAAGCCGACTAAGGTCATCCGCAGCAAGCGTTATACAAGTGCCCCCGGAAGCTTAGATCTGATCAAGGATTGATCAGCTTCGAGAACCGGGGGCTTTTCGTTGCGCATCGATCCGAAGTCCGTTTATGTCTATTTGATCTTCCAGATTCTCACGGCACCGTCGCGACCGCCTGAGGCGAGCAGGGTGCCGTTTTGATTGAAGGCCACCGTGTGAATGGCATTGGCCTCGCCGCTATACGTCGCCAACAGTTTTCCGGACTCAGCGTCCCACAGCTTCAAGAGGCCGTCCAGTCCACCCGTTGCCAGTTTCGAGCCATCTGGGGAAAACGCTACGACCCAGATATCTCCCTCATGGCCCTTCCACGATTTGACCAGATCTCCACTACCGGCATCCCAGATCCGCACGATCTTATCCCAGCCGACAGAGGCCAGACGCTGTCCATCGTTGTTGAATGCGAGGCCGTTTACTGGGCCAGAATGTCCTTCTAAGGGGAGTTTCTGCGTCAACGTTCTGGCATTCCACAACCGCACTACTTTGTCGCTGCCCGCTGTGGCTAATGTATTATCGTCGGGCGAGATCGCCACGGCGTACACGACTCCCGGCTGTTGAGCCTCCACCAGCATCTTGCCGGTATCGACCGACCAGGCTCGCACGCCCCCCTCTTTATCACCCGCATAGAGCGTATGATCGTCGTGAGAGAACATCGCGCCGCGAACAGCGCTGGTATCCTTGAATACTTGGAACGGCTCGGACTGTGTCGGGTCCCAGAGCTTGATCAAGCCATCATCACCCGAGGTCGCCAACACGTCGCAACCCCGTGAGTACTGGGCCGACCAGACAATTCCGCGGTGGGCATTGAAGGTCGACTTCACATTCTTGGTGGCCAGATCCCACAGACGGACCGTGCCATCCTCGACCCCCATCGCCACCGTGCTGCTATTCCGATCAAACGCCACCGACCACACCGTTCCCGAGTTCGCGCTGAGTACGGCGATCGGAGCGGACGTCGATTGCACCACGCGAGACGCGGCGGGACGATTCGTCAGGAAGATGCCGCCAAACAGCCCCAATGCAAGGAAAGTCGTGCCGATTGCCGCGGCGATCCAGCGGTTTCGAGTCGCCTGCTTCTTGGCTTCAATCAGACAGACGGTGGGAACGTCCTCTGAAGTGGTCTTCATCAGGGCCCAATGAAAATCGAGCAGTTCGACCAAGTGCGTCGCCGACTGGATGCGATCCGCCGGTTTCTTGGCTAGCAACATGTCGACCATGTCTGCCAACCAGTCGGGAATCTCGGGGTTCACCTCACGCAGCGGGCGGTGCTTTTTATCCGCAATCTGCTTGAGAATGGCGAGGGCGGAGTTCCCCGTAAATGGGGGCTCACCGGCACACATTTCATACAAGACGGCGCCCAGACTGAAGAGGTCGGAGCGATGATCGGGCTCTTCCCCCATGGCTTGCTCGGGGGCCATATACAACGGCGTGCCGGAAACAAACCCTGTATGCGTGAGCTTCACGTCCTCAGTACCGCGAGCCAAACCAAAGTCGGTCAGCTTCACGCGGTCCAGGTTGGATTCGAGGAGAATATTGCCCGGCTTAATATCACGATGAATCAAGCCTTGGGCATAGGCTGCCTCCAAACCGTGCGCGGACTGCATGGCGATCCGCACGATTTCTCGAATCGGTAGCTTCTTCTCGCGGGTCAAACGTTGTTCGAGCGATTCCCCGGCGATCAACTGCATGACCAGGTAGGGCAGGCCCTCATCGCCCGATTTTTCGACCTGATAAACCGCGACCACATTCTCATGGGTGATCGACGCCGCCGCCCGGGCCTCGCGACAGAACCGCTGCCGGGAGATGTCATCTCCAGCAAGTTCGGGGTCTAAAACCTTCAAGGCGACGTTCCGTTGCAACTTGGAATCGAACGCTTCGAGCACGATTCCCATGCCACCTCGTCCCAGAACACGCATCACATCGAAGTGTGCCAGGCGTCCCAGGTAGACGGCGTCACTGGCCGGTTGGAGGAAAGTAAGTGATACCTCACGTGTTCGCGCCGTGACCGGCCGGGGAACGACGGTCACTTGCCCGGCGGCATCGAGCGACTTCAACGCGGGCCAATAGGCCGAGTCGGTGGAGGGGTTGGATTCGTGCAGGCTTTGCACTACGCAAGAAAGATTCGTGCCGTCAGTCGCAATGTTTTCCAGCTTGGACTGGCAGCAGGTGCATGTATCCATGTGCTGGGTACAGGCCTCTTGTCGGTCGCCGGACAACGTTCCGTCCAGCAACTGGCGAAGTTCTTCGGCGGGGGGACAAGTTGCATTTGTTTTCATATTACGTTTCCTCCTGCCGTCGCATCGATTCCACTTCCTCTTTCAAACGTGCGAGGACGCGGCTCTTCGCGACATAGACGGCCCCCGGCGACAGCCCCACTTGCTGGGCGACGTCCGGCGCGGCCATCCCATCGACTGCGGTCAACCAAACTGCCTGCCAAGTTTTGTCTTGAAATTCACTCTTAATACGTTCCATGGCGAGTGACGCCAGCCGCCGCTGATACTCGGCCTCCCAAACCTCGGAACCGTCGCTGACATCGGGGTGTGAGTCCAGCAGTCGGTTCGTGCTGGTATCCCCGGTGGCCTGCGGTCGAATTCGTCGGGCAGACAGAAAATTGAAGACCTTGTTGCGCGTGATCGTAAACAGCCACCCGCGGAAGGTGCCTTGCGTGCGGTCGTATTCGAGCCGCCCGATCGAGGTGGAAACAGAACGCATGACGTCCTGCATCAAATCGGCCGCGTCGGCGTCCTGCAAGCCGCGCTTGCGAGCAAAGCCATAAACAACCGGGCCATATAGCTGCATAAACTCGTGCCATGCCACGTGGTTGGCTCCATTGCGGAGCTGCACGAGCAAGCTGGCTCGAGTAAGCGGAGAATCTTCGACGGTCACGGTAGCACCCGAACGAACCATTCGCAGCCGCCGATCTCTGGAGCACGATTCGCGTGGGCTGCCTTGCCCCACATGATACGTCTTCCCGAGGACGCGGACTAGGGACTCTGCAGTACGAATGGATATTCATGGTCGCTTCGCTGCCCCCTGATTGAGGACGTTCACCCGGTACACTCAGCATCGCTTAAAGCATTAACCACTAAGACAATACCGCATGTCTGGGGTTATCTGTGCCACGGCCTTCCCGTGCCCGATGGAATTGCCGGCCCCTTGACCGGCAGCCGACCGACGCCAGATGGAATTGAGTTTTTGAGTTTCGAACTGCGAGCAGCTAAGTTCATCTTCACAACTTCCTAAAACGGTTCCTCGTGGTGACCTACACCAGTAATTACCGGCGTCGAGCGCGAGTCTTACAGCGTTTCGAGAAGTTTTTTTGATTTCTTCTAAATCCTTTCTCAACTTGATGTTCCGAGCTGCGGCAAATTCTCCACGTTATATGGAGTCGCGGGATTGGCCCAAACTTCAGGTAATTTCGCGGAATCATAAATTCCGTGTAAGACCCCGCGAACGGGCCGGTACTTTTTATTGTCAGAGCTATCAGTCAGTCGGTTTCACTCAACCGACCTACCTGATTCAAATTCAAACTGCCGAGCGGTAACCCCAGTTCGGCCACTCCAGAGTTGGAAAGAAGGAATATGTCATGAGCAGTCGCATCACCCCCGTCAACCCTGCCACAGTTCAAGGTCCCGTTAAGGACATTTTGGCCTCCATCAAGGCGAAAATTGGCATGGTACCGAACGCCCTGAAGACAATGGCCCATGCCCCCGCGGCATTGGAAGGCTATCTGTCGCTGAGCGGTGCGTTGTCCAAAGGGGTGCTGCCTGCGAAAGTGCGTGAGCAAATTGCGTTGACGGTGAGCCAGGCCAATCAATGCGAGTATTGCCTGTCGGCCCATTCGGTGACGGGAAAGCTGGCTGGGCTGACTCCCGAGCAAATCCTGGCGGCCCGTAAAGGGACGGCCGACGATCCGAAGACCCAAGCGGTCTTGCAACTGGTCCACGACATTCATGAACGGCGAGGCAACGTGACCGACGAGCAACTCGCCGCCGCCCGCAAGGCAGGGGTGAACGACGCCGAACTGGCCGAAGTCGTAGGCAATGTCGCACTGATGACGCTGACGAATTATTTGAATCAGATGGCCCGGACCGATATCGATTTCCCGCGAGTGCTGGCCGCTATTTAGAGTA
>JAZKFE010000426.1:0-5524 GCA_040386595.1 Planctomycetota bacterium
AGAAATTCCGCTATCGGGGAACTTCGACCAGAGATTGGAACTGCTGAAGAAACAGTTCAGCTTCCTGGTGGAGCAAAAAGGGGTCGCGCGGGCAATTATCTCCTTCCGCAAAATGGGGCATTGGTATTTGAGTGCCATGCGTGTTTCCGCGTGGTTGAGAAATGAATTTCAAACCGCAAATACTCCGGAAGAATTCGAAACGGCATTGAACCGCATCACCGAGTTCGGCCCGAAATATGGCAGCCGCGATGGTGTTTTGCCCGAGTTCAAGATCCCCGTCCCCTCGGGCCCCGTCGAACGCTGGTGACATGGTTCAGCCCGTGGCCTGACTCTTCGAGTCGGGTGCCTTCGCTTAAAAGACCCCGACTCGAGGAGTCAGGCTACGGACGGCGCTGTGCAGTGTCAGAACGGCTCAGGATGGTTACCATGGGAACCTGACATATGTGTTGCCTCCGAGAAACAATCAGAGGCCGCTTCTTACAACATCATCAAAGTTGTCCGTACGGAATCGCTCGCCGCTGGGACATAGCAGCATCTGGAAATTCAAGGAGAACCGCGAGTGTCACCAGTCAATCCGTTGTTGGGCTGCATCGGACGTTGTTCCCGATGGGGCGTAATCTGTTTGACACTCTGGCTGGCCGGGGCCAATCTGACAACGACGGGAATCGCCTGGGCGGCACCTGCTGCCGAACATCCCTCAGTGACAGAAACAGCCCCCGCAGCAGATGCCCAGCATGCGGCGGATCACAAAATCATCGCTCCACCGCTCTATTCCATACTCCCGTTTGCGGCGTTGCTGGCGGCGATTGCCTTGCTTCCGTTGAGCTACAAAACCGCTCATTGGTGGGAGCATAACTCTAGTAAATTGATGGTTTCTGCGGCGTGTGGACTGATCACGTTCCTCTTTTATGCGGCCCTCTATGGTCATGGCATTCACGACCATGGCACCGGTGCCCTCGCCCCGGCAGGCATTCCGGCAGCCATCGCCGTGCTAAAAAATTCGATCCTCGTCGAATACATCCCATTCATGGTGTTGCTGTTCAGCCTGTATGTGATTAGCGGCGGCATCAACATCGCGGGCAGTCTCCGAGGCACCCCGCAAACAAACACCATCATTTTATTCATCGGCAGCGTGGTGGCTAGTTTTGTCGGCACGACGGGAGCGGCGATGGTGTTGATTCGACCGCTGCTCAAGGCGAACGCCAATCGGGACTTCGTCTCGCATACGGTCGTCTTCTTTATTTTCGTCGTCTGCAATACCGGTGGCTGCCTGTTGCCGATCGGTGATCCCCCCTTGTTTTTAGGGTATCTACGCGGCGTTCCTTTCTTCTGGACGTTGCAGCTGGCGCCGCATTGGGCCTTGATGAATGGCGTGTTGCTCGCCGTGTACTTTGCGTGGGATTGTTACTATTTCCGCAAAGAGAAAACCGAAGTGATTCCCGCCGCAGAGCCCTTTGGGATTCGCGGCCAGTTCAACTTTTTACTGTTATTCGCCGTCATCGTCTGTGTGGCGATTCTCGATCCTTCCAAACCCGTTCCCGGCACCAATTTCACGGCCCCGATTTATTTGCGAGAAGGCTTGATGCTGGCCCTGGCCGGGGTTTCGGTGGCGTTCACTTCGCGCTCAATTCGCCAGGCGAATTCGTTCAATTACGATGCCATCGTCGAAGTCGGAGTCCTGTTCGTCGGAATCTTTATCTGCATGCAGGCCCCGATCCAGATCTTGAACGTCCACGGAGCCGCCCTGGGGATCGACGAGCCGTGGAAGTTCTACTGGTGCACCGGAATTTTATCGAGCTTCCTCGACAATGCGCCGACCTATGTAGTCTTTTTCGAAACGGCCAAGACCGTACCGGCGACCAGTCCGCTGGTAGAAGCGGTCGGTGTGGGAAGCGTGGAGTTAGCCGCGATTAGCCTGGGGGCCGTCTTCATGGGCTCAATGACCTACATCGGCAACGGCCCCAACCTGATGGTGAAAGCCATCGCCGAAAAATCGAACGTGCGGATGCCCAGCTTCTTCGGCTACATGCTTTATAGCTGCTCGGTCGTGCTGCCGGCATCGATCGTGTTAACCTTAGTCTTCTTCCGCTAAAGCGGAATTTCAGATGCGCCTGCGAATCGAGTAACACGACGCGAAGCCGTTATTTAATAACGAGCGTTCTTTGGCGAGCCCGGTGGTGTAAACCCCGGGATTCTGCGGTTGAAGCAAGGGACGCCAGTTGCGAAAAAATTCCGGGGGCTTACGCCAAATGGCACTCACTTTGTGAGCGGAATGGCGCTAGCCACCGGCTCTTCTCTGTCAGAAACATTGAAAAAGCCGGCGGCTAGCGCCGTGCCGCTCACGAATCGAGGCGCAAAGTTAAGTACCATTTGGCTGACGCCGCCCGGCTCGCTTGGGCAACTTATTGATGAGCGTTTCCGCAGGAAAAACTATTCCAGATCCAGGATCTCGAATTGGCCGTCCATCGTCAGTCGGGTCCCCCAGACCTTGTTCGAGGCCTGATGCCGCGACGGTCCAAATTGGATGATGGGACCGATTCCGAGATCCAGATTATGAATGGATTCCAACGCATCAACCACTCCGTCGGTCGTCGGGTTGGGGCCGGCCTTTTTCAAGCCTTCCACCAGGCATTCGGCTGCAATAAAACCTTCCAGCGAAATGAATCCAGGTTGTTGTTCTGGAGAGTACTTGTTGAGCAGTTTGCGGTAGCGCATGACCCCGGTGGAGTTGGACATGTAATGCGGAACAGTCTGGGTCACGATCACCCCCTCGCCGTTCGCCATGCCCATCTCTTCGAATTCCTGGGCCAATGACACGCTCCCCACAAACGACACGATACCGAATTGCATTTTCGGATGCTGATTCCGCACCCGCTGGATGAACCGCGCCGCCGGCTTGTAAGTGGGGACCATGATGACCGCGTCCAGTTGGTCTCCCCGGTTCAGAATTCCGGTGACCGCCTCGTCCACATTCAGCGTATTCCGCTGATAGCCAACCCGCAGAATCTCTTCTTCGCGGATCTTGTACTTCCTCATGGCTCGAGCCACGCCGTGAAAACCATCGTCCCCATAGGAATCCGTCTGAGCAAATACGGCAATCTTTCGCGGATCCAGATGCTGTACTTCGACGAAATAATGGACCATCGCAGCCGTCTCATCCGCATAGCTGGCCCGGTAGTTGAACACATAGCGATCGGGAGGGTCGCGGCGAAGCAACCCAGCCCCCGAATAGGGAGCAAAGAAGAGATGCTGATGCTCGATCGCATAAGGAACCGTCACCCGAGCCGTGGGGGTCCCTACGTTGCCGATGACGCCGAACACCTTGCGAACCTCGAACAGCTCCCGCATGTTGGCCAGTGCCCGGTCGGGATCGTAAGCATCGTCCAGGACCACAAGTTCCAGCTTACGTCCGTGAATACCTCCTTGCTCGTTCACTGCGGCGAAAGAAGTGCGGATGCCCAACACCATATTTTGCCCGAGATCTCGACTGGAGCCGGAAAATGCGGTCGTAGTGCCGAACGTCAGCGGGTCTTTCGGTGTTTCCACGGGCGCGGGAATCACCACAGGAGCCACCGACGCTGCCGCAACCTCACCCCCATTTTTCGTCGGGGGCTTAATGGGCTTGGACCATCCCCCCCAAGCCAGGGCCGCCAGGACAAGGCACACTGCGGCCACTCCGACCGTGCCAAGCACCACTCGCGAGCGTGCCGGTTTGTGAGATAAACCAACGGGTGCTTGACCGTCATGGGCCAGCAGTTGCTCGAGTGCCTGTTTGAATTCTGTGGCCGACGCAAAACGCTGCTCGGGCTCCTTGGCCATCGCCCGAGTAATAATCGCATCGCATCCGGCGGGAACTTCTGGCACGCGTTCCTGAGCTCGCGGAATGGGAGCATGTCCGTGGGCATACATCACCTTGAGATGATTCCCCGCCTTGGCAAACGGGGGCTCTCCCACCAATAGGGCAAAGTAGGTCGCTCCGAGAGAGTACAGATCGGATCGGGCATCGACCGCATCTCCCCGAAATTGTTCGGGACTCATAAAGTCCGGCGTGCCGAGAATTGTGCCGACTTCGGTTTTCGCCGTGTTTTCCGCAAGATCCGACTTGGCCAGGCCAAAGTCCAGCACTTTGGCTCTCTGGCTGGAAGTGACCATGATATTTTGCGGCTTAATATCGCGGTGGATTAGTCCCAGAGCATGTGCGGCGGCCAAGGCCTCGCAACAATCGATCAAGATCCGGGTCGCGGTGCGCCATTCCATTCGCCCCTCGGGAGACAGAACCAAACTCTCCCATAGGTTCTCGCCAGTGACCTTCTCCATCACCAGGTAGTAGTTATCGGCATCCTCGATGACGTCGTAGATGGACACGATATTCGAATGCTGCAACGAGCCGGCCGTACGGGCCTCTTGCAACAGCCGCATCATGCCGGTATCGCTATTGGCCTGCCGACTTCCGAGTTGCTTGATCGCGACGTCGCGGCGGATCACGGAATCTCGGGCCGCGTACACAACGCCCATCCCGCCCTTGCCCAGGATGCCGGTAATCTCATATTTCCCAAGCTTTTCGCCCGCCCGCATTTCCCTGGTCGCTTGATAGCCTTCGACAGAACCGATCACGGTGCCGTCCGCACGTCCCCGACCGTCGGCCAGGGTGGGGCTCATGACATCAAACGCGGCAATAATCGTCGGCTGGTCAGAGGGGTATCGCTGCAGATAGTCGTTTGGCAACGGCGATTCACCGTTCTCCCGACGCAGCTCGATCTCCAGATTCAGGAGCTCAATGAACACTGCACGGCGAGATTGTTCTTCGACATCGACCAGATAATCGGCAATATCGGGCTTTTCTCCGCGTTCCCATTCTTGAATGAACCGTTCGCAAAGCGCCCGCACAACGACAGATTTGCTCGAAGAAGTGTTCCTATTGCCCACGTTTGGATCCCATCTTGCAACCTGAAAATCTGATTGACCCGCCGATGTTACGAAATTCAATTGCCAGAGGAAACGTGAATTCAGTACCGCTGCGGCAGACGCCGCAATTTAAAATCGAATTTGACGCATTGTGAAAATTCTACCGGCACAACAATCACCACCGAGAGCGGCTATCGCCTCCCTAGCAACGCTAGAGCCGCTAAAAATTGCTGCCGCCACATCCTTCGCCACGCATCTCATCCTTCTCCCAGCAGTCAGAAACAGAGTCCGGGAATGAGACCGAAGCTGCTTACCGCGGGAATCGCACAGCGATGTCGACCAGAATCATATTCATGTCGACTTCACAATTGTCGACAATCCAATCTGTGCGTTTGTATGGACCGTTAAGACGTCAGGATTGAGCAGGGAGTTCCCCGTTTGTGGCCACCTCATCCCGTTCAGTTTCAGCGATTCCAATTGGTACTGATTTCTGCAACACTAGTGCCATATCGATACAAAATGGGCAGTACCGGCAGCCCTCAAAATGCGATTCGAAGCGATTTTACAAGGACAAAACGAGCCACATATTCCATTCGTTCATACGTGTCACTTCTTCCGC
>JAZKFE010000426.1:5534-7650 GCA_040386595.1 Planctomycetota bacterium
CGATTTCACAGAGTAGCTGCCTGCCGAGCCATTCTGCTAGCCAACCAGAATACAACGAGACTCCCCCAACCTTTTTCGTATTTCAATCACGTTACGCAGTTCCTTTGGGCCATTTTTTTGAGGAGCGCTGTTTTCCATGGGTCAGAAACGAAATCGAATCGCTGGTTTTACACTGATTGAATTGTTGGTTGTGATTGCAATTATCGCCGTTTTAATCGCATTGCTGCTCCCGGCAGTACAACAAGCTCGCGAAGCGGCCCGCCGCTCGCAGTGCAAGAACAACCTGAAACAAATCGGGTTGGCGATGCACAATTACCATGACACGTTTTCGATGTTTCCACCGGGTGGGATCGGCTACAAATTCACCGCGGCGGCAACTGATGCTCCACAACTGGGCGTCTTCAGCGCGCTGGTCATGATTTTGCCCTACATTGATCAAGGCACGCTTTACAATAAATTCACGTTTACGGAAAGCTATGCCAATCCAGTCAATGCGCCCTTCGCCAATACGCTGATCAACAACTTCCTGTGCCCCTCATATTCGGGAAAAAACATCGCCAGTGCCTATCAGTATCGGGGTTTTTCCGCGTTCAATGCCGCAGTAACAAATTATGTTGGCGTGCAGGGATATGCCACGACGGGCGGTTCGATTTCCGCATCGTCCAAAACCAGTTTACCGGCCAACCAGTTAGGAATGTTCTGGGCGAATAGTGACACACGCATTCGCGACGTCACCGACGGAACCTCGGCCACGTTTCTCTATGGCGAGTACCGACCGACGATTATGGAGCTCGTGGGCTACAGCCCATTTGACTACGACAGCCGCTGGAGCCCCTGGATACTCGGCGTGACGCTCGAAGGCAGCGGAGGGGTCAAATCGATGCGATACGGCCCCAATCAGACATTCGTCAAGAATGCCTACGCGTCCGACTGGACGATTCTGCCATTTAGCTCGCAGCACACGGGTGGCGTCCACATGAGCAACGTCGACGGCAGTGTGGGCTTCGTCAGCGACAACATCGACATCAACGTCTGGCGTTATCGTTCCAGTCGCTCGGGCGGCGAAATTGTCAGCGGCGAGATTTAAGTAGGTCTTCAGAAATACCTATTCGGGTGAGCCCGGCGGCATAAGCCCCGGGATTTCTCGCGAATCCTCGTGAATCCTCAGATTTGCCTGGTGACGAAGAATCCGGGGGCTTACGCCACCCGGCTCGCCTGCCCAGGGTATTTAGATTCATTCCAACGCGATCTCAACGACCGTTGTGAGTGATCCATCATCTCGTGTTCCCCCACGGCCACGCAGAAATTGATGACCTCAGCCGATTGTGAACCAAGCCACGATCTGGGCGATCGTTGCAGTTCCACGTCAGGCTATCTCTGACTCTGGGCAACAGCACGAAGACGCTTCTAAGCCAGTTAGATTAAAATGAACTTTCTGAAGAAAGCACAGCAAATATGTATTTTCGCACGTGTGGGCTGCTCTTGTGCAGCATGGGAATCGCGATCTTGGTGACCGGATGTGGCGGAGCATCGGATGCTCCGCAGTTAGCGGCGGTCAACGGTGTCGTGCTGTTGGATGGTCAACCGCTGAAGAAAGGATCGGTCCAGTTTACGCCCGATTCCAGCAAAGGGACTACGGGCCGCATGGCCTTGGGAGAAATCAAACCGGACGGAAAGTTTGTGCTGGGAACCACAGTTCCCGGCGACGGTGCGCGGGTCGGCTTTCACAAGGTCGCCGTGAACTGTTTTGATTCCACACCGTTCAATCCCAACAATCCGGCTCAATCCACAACGAAGTGGCTCATCCCGGAAAAATATGGGGATGACCGAACCAGCGGCCTGACCGCAGAAGTCAAAACCGGAAACAAAAATACCTTCACATTTTCTTTAACCACGAAGTGAGTTTTCAATTTCCAATGGCACAGAGATTGGAATGAAATCGCGAAGGGGAATGATTGAGGTTTCTTAGAGCGATTCTATTAAATGCAATCGTCAACATCGATGTCGCCTCGGCGTGGAATTAATTCGCCCAGTAAGAGACGAATTCGAGGTAGTCGCGTATTCAGGGAGCTATCACCTAAAGCTCTTCCGTAGTCCCGATAGGGACGGCAGAACC
>JAZKFE010000427.1:0-9026 GCA_040386595.1 Planctomycetota bacterium
TGCGAATGCGTTGTGTTCGCGGAGCGAACAACGACTATGGTTCGCTCCGCTCACCCAAACATGAAGTTCTTATATTAAACGATCTCTACGGGGTCGTGTTCTTGCACGCTGGCACTGACCGTGACATCCGCAAATTGCGTTTGCAATAACTCCGCGAGCGTTTCTACCGCGGGGCGTTCGGTGGCGTAGTGGCCTGGTAGGATCAATGCCAAGCCGCTGTCTCGGGCTCGTAGGCAATCGTGGAACCGGGCTTCTCCGATCAACAAGGCGTCACAGTCGGCTGCCAAAGCGTCGGGAATAAATTCCGCCGCTGCACCGCAGGCGACTCCTAGTCGCCGAATCATGGCCCCCGGCTGGCCGACGCGTTGCAGGTAAGGGATGTTCAAAAACTGCTTGGTCTGCTCACACAGTTCGTCGAGGCTGCAGGGTTGTGGCAGATCTCCAAACCGTCCGGCGCCGGAGGCTCCCTCCAATAGTGGCACGACGGTGTTCGTCGGGTTGGCCTTGATCCGGAGCGGGTGGATCCCGAGCAACCCGAACCGTTCGGCCAGCTGCTGATTGATGCCGGCGCTGGCGCTGTCGAAGGCCGTGTGCGGGCTGTACAACGCGATGCCAGCCCCAATCAAACTGAGCAACATTGCTCCTTGCGAATCGTTCGCCACCAGGCGCTGGACCGGCTTAAACAACATTGGGTGATGCGACACGATCAGGTCGATTCGCAACGCCACCGCTTCGGCCACGACGTCGGGGGTGACCGTCAGGCACGTCAAGATGCGGTCGACCGGCTGTGTGGCGTCGCCAATCAATAGCCCCACATTGTCCCAGGATTCAGCCAGGGTCAGCGGTGCAAACTCGCCCAGGAAGTGTGTGATCTCGGAAATCGTGGTCATCGGCGAACTCATTCCGCATTGGTTTTATGGGGTTTTATGGCCCGTAGCCTGACTCTCTGAGTCTGGTTTCCCTCCGAAGAAAATGCACCCGACTCAGAGAGTCAGGCTACGGGGGATTGTTCTCATCGAGTGGGGCAAATTGTAGTCGCTACCAGCAGTGATGAGCAGGCAACCTAGGTGGTTGAGGGGCCAACGTTGCGATGTGGAACATGAGGTGAAATGCGAACGCAGCACAACCACATCTGTTGTCTTTTTGCCACGTTGCGTGTCCTTGATAACACGATGATTCACTTCTCGAACAAACTGTAACTCCAATGCTCGTATCATGTTCAGGATCAATGTTTAACAAGACAAACAAGCTTGGCACTCAATTTGTTAAGAGGATGATCCGTGCCGTGTTAAGCCGCTGGAACTTCTGTCAAGAAATTGTGGCCTATGTCTGGATCGTGTCTCATTCTGCTGTCTTCCGATGAACCATGGATGCATGGCGTCGCGGGGCGTCTGCCGGCCGCTTTAGAAGTGGTCCGCTGCCGCTCGTTGAAAGATGCTGCCGAAGCGCTCGCCCAGAAACAGATCTGGGGTTGTCTGGCGGACTTCCGGAGCATCGTCGTCGGTGGTCATGCGGAAGAACGTTATCTCGAAATGCTCCACGGACGCTTCCCCGATGCCCACCTGTGGCTAGCGGTGGGACGTCCGTGTCCCGAACCCATCGAACGCTTCAGCGCCTGCCATCAAGTCCTCCGCTTAACGGTGACGACTCCCGAGCTGGTGGCCGAAGTGATCAACACCTGCCAACAAGCGGAAACCGCGATGCCGACTATCACCGAAGCGCCGCGTCAGGTCCCGCCGATCACCGAAACGGCAACCACCTTAACGGGGCTGACTCGCCGCTTTGAAACGAATACGCCCAAAGCGAAGTCGATGCTCGCGGACCTGGAAATCGCCGCGAAACATGACGTCACGATTTTGTTGATTGGCGAAACGGGAGCCGGCAAGACCTTCTTGTCGCGACTGATTCATGAAGTCTCACCCCGCCGCAACGATCCCTTCCTGACGGTCGCCTGCGGGGCCTTGCCTGCTGACTTGATTGAGAGCGAATTGTTTGGCCACGTACGGGGGGCCTTCACCAGTGCCCATGCCGACAAAGATGGCAAGTTTCTGGCGGCGGGCCGCGGGACCATCCTGCTGGACGAAATCGACGTTCTAGGCCCCGAGCAACAAGTCAAACTGCTGCGAGTGATCGAATCGGGTGAGTTCGAACCGGTCGGATCGAATCGCACGCAACGATCGCAAGCCCGGCTGATTGTGGCGAGCAACCTCGAACTGCAACCGCTGGTACAGCAGGGTAAGTTCCGCCCGGACTTGTACTATCGGTTGAACATGCTGAAGTTCGAACTGCCGCCGTTACGAGCACGCAAACCCGATATCATTCCGTTGGCGCAACGGTTCATTGCCGAACTGTCCGCCCGGCACAACATCAAGATCGAACGAGTCGACGACAGCCTGTTGACCGCGCTCTACAACTATCCGTGGCCGGGCAACGTCCGCGAACTGGAGAACGTCATCCAGCGAGCCGTGATCTATTGCCGCGACGGACTGCTGACGGCTCAGCAATTGCCATCCTATATTCTGTTAGGCATCGCTGGGCCGACGAACGATGCCTCGGTCACGCTGGACTATACCCCTGCGGTGCCGCAACCTTCCGGCGGTTCCTCCAGCGTGCTGGGAAAACAGATCGCCTTCACCGAACGGGACATCATCGAGCAGGCTTTGTTTAAGAACAACTACAGCCGGACGAACACGGCGAAGTCACTCGGCATCAGTCGCGTGACGTTGTACAACAAAATGCGGAAGTATGGCATGACGAAGTAATGTGCGGGCCGACGCACCAGCCGCAACCCGGTCCATGAATCGTGACCGGGTTGCGGCATTCTTTGAGTCATGAATCCTCGGCGGACCCCGTTTCTGGTTACCGTTTGTTTCCAGAGATGGGTTAGAATCCGGGCACCTCGGTCCTGATTTCTATTCGTCGTTTCTGGCAGTGCTCCCCACGAGAGGCCTTCATGAGTGACTTCATCTACACGTTGAATTGCAGCACGATTCGTCCCACGCCCGTCTTGGAAAAAATCAAGATTGCGGGTGAAGTCGGTTATAAAGCGATCGAACTCTGGCACGACGATCTGGACGCCCACATCGCGCGGGGCGGCACGCTCGCCGAAGTTCGCAAAGCCCTCTCGGACAACGGCCTGACGGTCCCCACGACGATCTACTTGAAGGGCTGGTTCGAAACCACGGGTGAAGAACATCGGCTCGAATTAGTTGAGTGCCAGCGGCGGATGGAGCAGGCCGTCGAGGTCGGTGCGATCCACATCATTGCCGGGCCACCGGGCGGTTTTGCCGATCACGATCAAGGGGCCCGCAACTATCGTGAGCTGCTCGAGCTGGGGCTGCGGATTGGCGTGAAGCCGTCCATGGAATTCCTGGGATTTGTGGATGATCTCAACACGATTGATTCGGCCCTGGAAGTCATCACCAAGGCTGATCATCCCGAGGGGACACTGGTCCTGGACCCGTTCCATATTTTCCGCGGTGGGGGCTCGGTCGAAACGATTGCGCAGCTGAAACCCGAACAGATTGCCATTTGCCATTTCAACGATGCCCCAGCGCAACCGCCGCGGTTGCAGCAACATGACCGCGACCGCGTCTACCCCGGCGAGGGACATCTCGATCTGCAACGGCTGTTGGGATTGCTGCGACAGGTCGGATATTACCGCTGGCTGTCTTTGGAGCTGTTCAGCGAAGAACTGTGGGCCAGCGATCCGCGCGAAGTGGCGCGCGTGGGTTTGGAAAAGATGCGAGCTGTTGCCGAGGCGTAAGCAGAAGAGACGAGGACGTTATGTTCGCGGAGCGAACAACGACTATGGTTCGCTCCGCTCAGCGGGTAGCCCAGATTCTTGAATCTGGGTGAGCGCCTTAATATTAAAGTATCCGTTGTATTCTTAGAGTCTGCTGATCGTCAGGGGTGTGATTGGCTTGTGAATTCGGGTTTGCAGAAAACTTCCCTGAAAGGGAAGGACAACATAGCCCAGGGACGCTCGGTACGCCGAGCGCACCCTGGGTTCAGAGCCCCACAAGCCCCCAACCCTGAAAGGGTTGCACCGGCTTAATTGTTCGCACCCAGTGAAACCCTTACAGGGTTTTTGCTTGATTTTGACGGTATACCCAGGGTGCGCCGCGAGTACTCGGCGACCCTGGGCTCTGTTGTGTATCCCCTTCGGGGAACAGAAATTTGCGATGCCAGCTAACTGAAGATCCGACAACGATTTCTTGCCATTTTTACGAAAATATTCCGTTTAAACGCCCTGCGCGTCGACTGCAAACGAAACTATTTCGTGACCGAGAACACGGATTCTTCCGGGAAATGGCAGCGAACCAGATGCTGCGGATTTCCGGCGAGCGGCAGCAAATCGGGCATCGCTGCTCGGCATTGTTCCGGCTTGCCTTTGGCGGCGTACAATGGGCAGCGAGGGTGAAACGCACAGCCGGTGGGAACGTGGATCGGCGAGGGGACCGAGTCCTCGGTGTCCTGGGTTCGAACTCGTGTCCGGCCCTTGGCTCGTAAATGAGGGTTCGGGACCGGAATGGCTGACAACAACACCGCGGTATACGGATGCCGGGCGTTCAGATAGAGGTCTTCCGTGGGAGCCTGCTCGACAATCTTGCCCAGGTACATCACGGCCACGCTGTTGCTGATGTGCCGCACGACTCCCAGGTCGTGGCTGATCATCAGGTAACTGAGTCCCCGCGACTGTTGCAGATCCTGCAGCAAGTTCACGATCTGGGCTCGAATGGAAACGTCCAGGGCACTCGTCGGTTCATCGCACACGATGAATTTGGGCTTCAAGGCCACCGCCCGCGCGATGCCAATTCGCTGTCGTTGTCCGCCGGAGAATTCGTGCGGATAACGATCCAAGACGTGTGACTTCAGTCCCACGGTTTCAATCAGTTGGGAGACCTCGGCCCGCAGGGCTTTGCCACGCAAGCGTTGGTGCAGACTAAGCGGTTCGCCCACAATCTGTGCGATGGTCATCCGCGGATTGAGTGACCCATAGGGATCTTGAAAAATGATCTGCAGATCTTTGCGCAACGGTCGCAGTTCCGCGCGGCTTAGCCCGAGGAGATCGGTACCGTGATACAGGACTTCGCCCTGGGCTCCCGGGATCAGCCGCAACAGGGACCGGCCGACTGTCGTTTTGCCGCAGCCACTCTCACCGACCAGCCCCAAGGTCTGTCCCGCATCGATTTGAAAGCTGACTCCGTCAACCGCCTTGACCCAATCTTTGACGGTTCGAAAGACACCGCCGCGGACGGGAAAATGCTTGACGAGATTGGAAACTTTCAGCAGCACTTCGCTCGACGGAGCAGGGATGGAGGCTACCACCGGCGATTTCGCGGCAGGGGGGGAAGTGGTCATCACTTGGCTCCTGAACTGGCAATTTGCGGGCTGGCAGCGCGTTGGCTCGCAATGACGTCGTGATACCAACAGGCGACGCCGTGCTCGGCACCAATCTGCAACAACGGCGGTTCCTTAACGCATTCCGGACCAGCCCATTTGCAGCGTTCGCGAAACCGGCAACCGGTCGGGAAATGGGTCGCTGGCGGGACGCTCCCTTCGATCGTCTCCAACCGACTTTTCTTCTCGTCGACGCGCGGCAAGCTGGCAAACAACCCGAGTGTGTAGGGATGCCGCGGGTTGTCGAACAGCTCATGCACTGGAGCCTGCTCGATGACCTTTCCGGCGTACATGACGACCACATCATCGGCGAGCTCTGCCACGACTCCCAGATCGTGCGTGATCAACAGGATGGCCATGTGGTGCTCGGCCTGGATGTCCCGTAGCAGGTCGAGAATCCGAGCTTGAATTGTCACATCGACGGCGGTGGTGGGCTCGTCGGCGATCAGCAATTCCGGTTTGCAGGCCAGCGCCATGGCAATCATGATTCGCTGTTTCATGCCGCCGGACATTTCGTGCGGATACTGGTCCAGGCGTCGTTCCGGGTCGCTGACCTGTACCGACTTGAGAGCCTTTAAAACCTCTTCGCGGATCTTGCCGCGGGGGACTTCGGGGCGATGCAACCGGATGGCTTCACCGACCTGATCGCCGATCGTAAAGACCGGGTTGAGGCTGGTGGCCGGCTCTTGAAAAATCATGGCGATGTCGCCACCGCGGAGCTTGCGCAATTCTCTGGCTGGCAGCCCCAGGATATTCTTGCCCCGGAAGCGAATCTCACCACTTTCAAAGCGGCCGGGAGGCATCGGTACCAGCTGCAAGATACTCAGTGCCGTGACCGTCTTGCCGCAGCCGCTCTCGCCCACCACGGCCAGAGTCTTTCCAGCAGAAATCGAAAAGCTGACGCCATCCACGGCCTTGGCAACACCGGCTTCGGTGGCAAAATAGGTCCGCAGATTATCGACAGCTAGCAACGGCGGCGGCTCAGCCATTTCGCCTCCCGGAGTGGATCGGCAGGGGTGAATATTGTCAGAACATGGTGTGCGGCAATGAGTGCGGTATGCCAAACATCTTGAAATTATGCTGTAACGGAAATGCTAGAGTGTGTCCACACCAGGCGCGAGAGTTCAAGTTCCCCCAGAGAGGCCGGCGTGAAGCATCGCCAGCCAAAACGTTTGGAAAAATTCTCGACACGGTCAAGATTTGCCTCGTCGGAACGAATGACGATGTGCGGCCGGCTGCCAGGAGGTAAACTGAATGTCATGCGAACACGCTGAAATTGTCGAATGATGGGGACGAGCGGAGCATCTCGCTTAGGGTTAGGACAGGCGGCACAACGTGACAGAGACTGAGTTTTATCAACCACACACGATTATCACCGGCGATGACCCGTCACAGGCGGTGCCGCTGGTGACCACTCCGCATGCCATGGACGTGCTTCTGGGGCGGCAGCTGGACGTCTACGATATCCGTGCATTCTTGGGGCAAGGGGCGATGGGCCGGGTTTATCTGGCTCAGCATCGCGATCTGCATCGCCCGGTGGCGTTAAAAATTCTGGCCCCGCAAGTCGTCCTGGAAAATGGCGACTACGTCATCCGTTTTCAGAATGAAGGGCGGGCCGCCGCCTCACTGGTCCATCCGAATATCGTCACGGTGCATGCCATCGGAGAAGCGGATGGCTATCACTTTCTGGAGATGGAATTTCTGCCCGGCCAATCGCTGCAAAGCCTGATTCGCTCCGAACAACGCTTAGAGCCCATTCGAGCCACCCGGATTGGCTATCAAATTTCCGAGGGGCTTTCGCTCGCCCACTCGACCGGAATGATCCATCAGGACCTCAAGCCCGACAACATTCTGATGTCGCATCAGGGGGCCCCCAAGCTGGCCGACTTTGGACTCGCCAAACGCCTGGCGGGTTTGCAGGGAGGGCCGGAAGGCCTGATGGGAACGCCCCATTTCATGGCTCCGGAACTCTTCCGCGGCGAATCAGCTGGCCCCGCCAGCGACGTCTATGCCTTGGGCGTGACTTACTTCCTGATGCTAACGGGAGCGTTCCCGTTCCATGGCAAGTCGCTGACCTCACTGATGAATTCCGTGTTGCACGATCCCATCCCCAATCTCCGCAAGCTGCAGCCGGAGATTCCCCTGGAGATGGCCGAATGCGTCAACATGTTGATGGCCTACGACCCCAAACAACGACCGCAAAATGGGGTTGCCGCCGCGCAGTTACTGAGTGCCATTCTCGGTGAACTGCAGGACATTGACTGGCTGTTGCGAGAGGCCTTCGGGAAAGATCCGCGGGTCAGCTGGGAATCCGAAAACGGCTGCTATCGGATTCGAATTAATCTGGCCGATGGCCGCCATCAAAAAGTATTCGTCGAGGCCAGTAAACATGTTGCCGCGGAACGGCTGCTGTTGATTTACAGCATCTGCTGCCCCAGCGATCCGGCCTACTACGAATTCGCGCTGCGGCTCAATTCAGAGATCGCCCATGGAGGTTTAGCTATTCGCAGCGTCGAAGGCCGAGACCACTTCGTGATGCTCGATTCTTATCCGCGTGGCACGGTCGATGTGGAAGAGATCCGACGCAGCGTCCGGGAGATGGCAACGCGCAGCGACGCGGTGGAAAAAATGCTGACCGGCCGCGATTTGCATTAACCGTTGACACAGCTTCCCTCGTAGCCTGACTCTCTGAGTCGGGTTTTTCTCCTTGGAAAAAGACCCGACTCAGAGAGTCAGGCTACGGGGTTGCGAGTTACGACTATCGCGGGGCGGGGATGGATTGCAGAATGCGGCGGATAATGCCCTGGGCTCGGGCACGTTGCCCCTCGCGGACCAGCCCCTTACAAATCACGCGGTGAGCCAGCACCGGAACGGCCAGACGCTTGATGTCGTCCGGAATCACGTAATTGCGGCCTTCGACCAAAGCCAGGCCTTGAACGGCCCGGTAGAACGTCAGGGCACCACGAGTACTGACACCCAGCTCGAGCTCGTCGTTGTTTCGCGTTTCCGTCACGATGTCGAGCAAGTATTCGTTCAACGAATCTTCCACTCGGACTTGTCGTGCTGACGCCTGCAGCTCGCGAACTTGCTCCACCGTCAACACGGTTTGCAGTTGATCGACCGGTTCGCCCTCGCGATGGCTGACCAGAACTTGCTTCTCGACCGAGCGTTCCGGGTAGCCAATCTCGATACACAGCATGAAACGATCCAGCTGGTTTTCGGGCAGCGGATACGTTCCTTCGTACTCGTAAGGATTCTGCGTGGCCAGCACGAAGAAAGGGGCGTCCAATTTATGGGTTCGCCCCTCGATCGACACTTGCCCTTCGCTCATCGCTTCCAGTAACGCACTCTGGGTACGCGGCGTGGTCCGATTGATTTCGTCGGCCAGTAAGACGTTCGTAAAGATCGGCCCCGGGCGGAACTCAAACTCGCCCCGGTTCGGCAGGTAGACGCTCGAGCCCAGAATGTCGCTCGGCAAGAGGTCCGGCGTAAATTGCAGTCGCTGGAATCCGCAATTCAGACATTTCGAAAGGGCCTTCGCCAGAACCGTCTTTCCGACGCCGGGAGCATCTTCAATCAGCAGATGTCCCCCGGCCAGCAGGCAGGCCACGCAGTCTGAAACC
>JAZKFE010000428.1:0-2735 GCA_040386595.1 Planctomycetota bacterium
AGGGGGGAATGACGAATGTCGAAATCCGAATGACGAAAGAATGTCGAATGACCAAATCCGAATGGTCAATGACAACATCGATCGCTGTTCGAGGTAGGCCAACATCACGCCCGATTGTTTAATGTTTGGGCATTGGTCATTCGACATTGGTCATTCTTTCGTCATTCGGATTTCGACATTCGTCATTACTTCCCTTCTCTCCCTTCCCTTGCCGTTCCCGAACCAATCCGGTTGAATGCGGGTTCCCGCGTCGAGTTCGACGCAATCGCTTCAACAGACTCCACAAAGGATTCAGTCATGTCCTGGCAGCTTGACGCCACTCCCTGGATTTCAGCAGACGCCGACTGGTTGATCGTTGGTGTCCCCGAATCGTTCTCCTTAACGGGCCCCTACGCCAGCCTCGATCAAGTCCTGTCTGGTCAGTTGGCTCGTTTGAAAGAAACCGGCGACCTGACCGGTAAGCTGGCCGAAACGGTCGCGCTGCGGGGAGTGCAAGGGATCAAAGCACGACGCCTGCTGTTCGTCGGCCTGGGTAAACCCGAACAACAAACGGATGCTGGCCTGAGCAAAGCGTTTTTGACAGCCATCCGGCAGATCACGTCGAAGGCTCAACAACGAGTCGCCGTCGCGATCCCCGCGAATGTCGCCACGACTCCCGCGGTCACTGTCCGACTGATCGCTTCCGCACTTCAAGTCAGCGGCGAAGGCCAGGATCTGTACCGCGCCGAACGTGCCCGTTACCCGTTGGAATCGGCACAATTGCTCGCCGATGCGGGCAGCGATCTGACCGCTCTGCGTGCCGCCGCCGAAGAGGGCACCGTCATTGGTAACGCGGTGAATCTGGCTCGAGAACTGGTCAATCAACCCCCGTCCGTCCTGTTTCCGGTCAGCTTTGCCCAACGAGCGGCCAAGGTGGCAGCGGAATGCGGTTTGAAGTGTCAGATCCTGGACGAACCCCAGCTGCGGCAAGAGCGGATGAATGCGTTGCTGGCCGTCAATCAAGGAAGTGTCCAGCCGCCGCGGATGGTTGTATTGGAACATAATCTGGCTCCGGCTGGTGCCCCGACATTAACACTCGTGGGTAAAGGGGTCACATTCGACAGCGGTGGACTGTCACTGAAACCGACCGACTCGATGCTGACCATGAAATGCGACATGGCGGGAGCCGCGACGGTCCTGGGAACGATGCAGGCCATCGCCAAGCTCAAGCTGCCGATCCATGTCCGCGGTCTGCTGGGGTTGGTGGAAAACATGCCCAGCGGCTCGGCCTTCAAGCTGGGGGACGTCATGCATGCCCGCAATGGCGTCACCATCGAAAATCAGAACACGGACGCCGAAGGCCGGCTGGTCCTGGCCGATGTCCTTAGCTATGCCGTCGATCAAGGCACCGACTGCCTGATCGATTTGGCCACCTTGACCGGCGCCTGCGTCGTCGCCCTGGGTGAAGAGGTCGTCGGTGCGTTCAGCAACCACCAGGGTTGGTGCGATCAATTGCTGGCTGCCGCCGGTCGGACGGGTGAAGATACCTGGCAAATGCCTATGTGGGATCACTACAACGAGCTCATTAAGAGTGAAATCGCCGACGTCCGCAACACGGGCGGACGCTGGGGTGGGGCGATCACGGCGGCCAAGTTTCTGGAAAAATTTGTCAGCGGCAAGCCGTGGGTGCACCTTGATATCGCCGGCCCCGCCTTCGCATCCGGCACCAAACCGCATCGCGAAGGGGGCGGCACAGGCGTCATGGTGAAGACCCTGATCGAACTGGCCCGCACCTTCAAGCGGCCGTAACCAACTTCCCGCCGCCGACCCATACGAGGGTTGGTACTCCGTATCGTTCTGCTGGGAGGGTGAGGCTCCTGCCGAACCGCAGAGTCTTTCGATGGCCGGTAGACTTAGCGGTTCGGCAGGAGACTCACCCTCCCACGGTGACGTTCGGCGGCAAATGTCATCAGGCCGCTCAATCGTTCTATTCGCGTTGTTCATTTCATTCCCCCCTTTGCGAATTGCTCGGGGCAAAGATTTCGACGAGGGTTAACCAGGCAAACGTGTGAAGCTGTCCGGCTTCTGACGGGTTTGCCAGTTGACTCGGTTGATGATGTGGGGAAAATTTCTACTGCAGTAGCATTTGCGCTGTTCTATAGGGCAAAATAAATGCAGGTGACGCTTCTGCCACCTTTCATCCGATAGCGAACGGTAAGCGAAGTTCCGCAAACCACGGGGGGATTGTTTCCATCGAACTCCCGGTGTGGTAACTTTGGCTTGAGTCAGCCCGACAGGGACCAGTCGGTGTGCCGTTTTGCTGCCGGAGGTGCAGTCATACAACACAACACGGACTCTGCGGGGGGCGGACGACATGGCAAAAAAATATCTCACCATCGAAGAAGCTGCCGAGCTGCTTGGCGTCGAACCTTCCGATTTGAGCCGTCTGCGTGAAAAGGGAGAGATCCGGGCTTTCGCGGATCGTGGCAACTGGAAATTCCGCCAGGACGATGTTGATGAGCTGGCTCGCAAACGCCAGACCGACTCCGATCCGGATGTGCCGATTTTCCGGTCACCGCCCAGTTCCAAACCGACCAAGGACGAATTCAGCGACTCATTCTCGTTAGACATCCCTGGTTCCGGCAAAGACGACTCCTCAATCAACCTCGGGAACGAACCCGACGAAGTCATCGGCAACCAGCCCACCATCGTTCGCAAAGGTGGCCTGGACGACTTGATGGGCTCGGACAGCGATG
>JAZKFE010000429.1:0-10086 GCA_040386595.1 Planctomycetota bacterium
TATTGATTCCATAGGGCAAGGCCGTCACATCCGAACGGCCTTCACGTTTTGCCAGCCGATGAGCCTGCCAGGCATAGGCCAGATTGCCTGCCAGAATACTGACGGCGGCTCCCGGCAGAATCATCTGATAGAGCAATCGGGAACCCTCGGCCCCCGTCATCCCGCAGGTCTGTTCGCACAGGGCCACGATCAACAGCAGTTGCACCAGATTGTCGATGAACAACCCGAAGAAACCGTCCAAGTCGCGTTTGACGAACATCGGCAGTCGATTCGACATCATATTCCGAATTTCGATGGAGATTTGAGGAACCCGGCAGATTCCAGAGCACTCTGCCAGGAGACCGGTTGGACACGCTACCGCCAGCCAACTTCCAGGTCAAGCAACGATTCGACGCAATGGCCGGGCGTTTCGAAAGATCAACGCTGATTCCAGTCACCAGCAATCGCTCGTAATAGTCATTTTTCACTCAGATACGGTATCATGTTGCGCGAGTGATCCCGATGGAAATCCGATCCCCTTTAATTCCGTGCGAAGTCCCATAAGGTTCCCTATGTCGTCCAACGATTTGATCCGCCGACTTGCCGACGAACTCCACCGTCTACCGTTGATTGACCCGCACTCGCACATCAATCCTCATGCGGCCGCGTCCAAAACGCTGGCCGATCTGCTGGGATACCACTACTACACCGAGCTGGCCCACTCTTCCGGCCTGCCGAAATCGCAAATCGAAGAACCGGGCCTGGATCCCAAGGAAAAAGTTCACCGGCTGGTGGCTAAGCTGGGTGACCTCGAAAACACCATCCAATACAGCTGGCTGATTGAGATGTGCCAGGTCTTCTTCGGCTTTCAAGAAGATCGCCTGACGCTCGCCAATTGGGAGTCGCTGTATGACACCGCCTCGCAAAAGATGGCACAGCCCGACTGGGAAGAGCAAGTCTTGCGGATCAGCAAGTTAGAACAAGTTTTTCTGACCAACGATTTCGACGATCCACTGACCGGCTTCGACACCAACCGCTATATCCCCTGCCTGCGAACCGACGACCTGGTGTTTCACCTCACCAAGCCCGAGACGCAGCAACGTCTGGCCAAGGCCACCAGAATTACCGTCTCGAATCCCCAGACGCTCGTGGAAGCCCTCGGAAAACTGTTCCAACATTTCACGGCTCACGGTTGCCGAGCCTGCGCAATCTCGCTGCCCCCCTCATTTGAACCGGCTCCGGTATCGATCCACGAGGTCGAAGCACCGCTGCGAGCTGCGTTGAATCAGCAGCCGTTGTCCAACAGCGAAGCCACCACCCTCAGCAACTTTGTGTTCTGGAATCTGGCTCAGTACTGTGCAGATTTCAAACTCCCCTTCGACTTGATGATCGGCGTCAATCGTCGCGTGTATGCCGACGGAGTCTACCAAGGCCAGGACCTGTTCGATCAGCGTTGTTCGTTGATTCAATACCAGAAGCTGCTGAATGCTTTCCCGCAGGTTACGTTCCCCATCTCCGTTCTCGCGAATAGCAGCAATCACGAATTGGTGAGCTACAGCTGGATCTTCCCCAATGTCGTGACCAACGGTCATTGGTGGTATTCGAACATTCCGGCCTACATCGAAAATGATTGCCGCAGCCGGCTGCAGGCGGTCCCCCAGACGAAGCAAATCGGCTACTACAGCGACATGTACAAGCTGGAATTCGGCCTGCCAAAGTTCACCATGTACCGTCGCGTGCTAGCAAAAGTCCTGGCCGACGATTTCGTCATTGGCCGTGGCTGGAGCGAAGAACGAGCCCTGGAGTTAGGCCGCCTCACACTCCGCGGCAACGTCGAACGGATCTTCGGAATGTAGATTTCGTCCCACCAACCGGGTAGCCCAGATTCTCGAATCTGGGTGAGCGCAGCGAACAAGAGGTTGCAGCTCATTCGAGCCCCGCAATCTTGTCGATCAATAAAAATTCGATTGCACCACGGAGACACGGAGAACACAGAGTAAGAAAGAAATCCGTAGCCGTAGCGATTGGAGAAGAGTTTTTTAGCCACGGATTAACATAGATTGAACACGGATTGGATCATCCTCTGTTTGTGTCATCTCAGGACGCAAACCGATTACTCCATGACGGGCTGCAATCGCCGGACAACATCGGCAAACCCTGTCCTAATCCGTGTTTGATCCGTGTTAATCCGTGGCTAAAAAACTCTTCTTAATGCCTTTGAAAACTCCGTGTTCTCCGTGTCTCCGTGGTGCAAAAAAATCCTTCATTGCGACGTCATTGGCGAACGGCCTGACGCCAATCGTCCTGGCGCAGGTCGTTGTTACGATAAAGTTCGATCAACCGCTCCAGCATCTCGATTTCGCAACGAAATTGTTCGCCACGTTCAGTGTCGGCCATGCGGCGCGGACGGTCCCATTCGCGGACGACGGCCACGCTCGGCACGATATCTACACCATCGCGAATGGCCGCTTCGACCGACTCGAAATGATGATGCTTTGCCAACACCGTCCGGTTAGCTTCCAGAACCAGCGAGTAACCGTGGTCGCCATAGGCCTCGGAAAAAGCTCCATCAATCGTGATGGCCTTTCCGCTGCGTTTTAATGGCGATTCCCCTTCTTCGATCTTCACAGGAACATGCCCATTGACGATCAGGCCACGTTCGGGATCGACACCAAACTCTTTAAGCACTTTCTCACAGAACCACGCCTCGTGGATCAGTGCGAAATAGGCCCCCTTCGTTTCGTGATGCGGCTTCTTATCGGCAATGAAATCTCGTTCCAGGGTCGTGATGCGATCTTTGCCAAACAACGGCGAACGCGGCCCGCTCCACAGATACCAAAGAAAATCGAGCTGCTTCGGTTGCCGCTGCTCGACGGCACGGGCAACCACATTCTCAATGGCGACAAACATCTCCTTGCCCCGCAGCTGTTGCCCATCGATGGGCATCGGCAGGAACTCACCCTCACTATCGCAGGGAACACAACCATGAAAGATCAAATGATCGTCACGACGCAGGTACATCGACCCGTTGCTGACGATGTACTTAAGATGCTCCCACAGTTTTTGACTGCTGACAAACGAATGCCGCAGCCGGTCCATACAGTCGCGTTCTTCGTGCGAGAGCTCGTAAGGATTGTTCGGATCGAACGTCGGCAAATGAGTGTCACGCAGCGGATAAGTGATCCCATCCACCGACACCGTCCCCTGCAACGGGTTGATGCGATGCAGCAAACGCCGGTGGTCCATATCCCACGCCGGATTACGAGCGATCATTTGCCCTTCCAGCTTGAACTGCATAATGGCCGCAGCCTTTTGCATGCGGGCCACGATCACGTCGTCTCGCAAACCACTCGTCTTGGGCAAGAAATGGGTCGCGGGATCATCCGCATAGATGGTACGAGCCAGATGCTCCAGTGGAGTCAGCGGAATGCTATAGCCCTCGTCCAACTGCCCCAGTCGTCGGTAGCGTAAGGAGACTCGCAGCACATGGCAGATCAGCGGCTCGTGCCCCAGTCCCGCCCCCAGCCAGGCCATATCGTGATTGCCCCAGATGAACGACACAGTTGGCTGCTCGCGCAGATAGTCGACCACCCGGTCACCGCGCGGCCCCCGGTCCCAACAGTCACCACCGATGATCAGCTCATAAATCGCCAGATTGCGGATCAGCCGACCGGTAATATGGATCAGATGCAGCGCCCGACCGCGTTTCAGCATTTCGTCCACGATGGCTTCGACGAAATCACGTCGCCGTTCGGTCGTCGGCTCATGCAGCATTTCCGAAAACAGATCGGCATACTCGCGAGGAAACACCTGCATGGCCCGCTTCAGGCTGTACCGCGAGGCCAGCACGCGAACCAATTCAAACTGATGCCGCAACGTTCGCCGGGCAAAACACCGCAATTCCTCTTGATCGGTGAGGCTCTCCTGCAGCTTCTGAGTGACCTCGGCGGGATAGAAAATCAAAGTCAAAAACTCTTGAAACTCGCGAGGATCGAGTCGATCTTTGAACAACCGTTCGACCAGCGGCCGTAACGTCCCCGACGCATTATTGATGACATGCCGCAGCTT
This sequence comes from Planctomycetota bacterium, assembly GCA_040386595.1. Classification (GTDB taxonomy): domain Bacteria; phylum Planctomycetota; class Planctomycetia; order Planctomycetales; family Planctomycetaceae; genus JAKFVC01. The sequence continues at coordinate 4,048 of JAZKFE010000429.1, forward strand.
TTTGTGCTCACCATGAATATCACTGATGACATGCACTGTCCCCTTGGGCAACGTCAGCACGGCCGACAGACGCGCAATCTCAGCAAACGCCGAATCGATATTCGGAAACTGCCGAGCCAGCGCTCGCAACAACGTCAGTTCATACCGGCTGGGTTTGGGTTCCCCCGCACCACTGCGACCAACGGAATCATCAAAATGAGAATGTGACACAGAAAAACCTGCATGCATGGGAGAATAACGCAGGCCCAGATCGGGCGGATAATTTTGCGTCAGTCTATCGCGCAGCACGAGTTTGCGGAATCACAGGCGAACCAGATCGCAGGCTGTAACTGAATCATCGTCCGAAGAAATGACTGCAGCTCAATGTTCGCCAGCCGTTCGCGATGACAATCACTTCAAGGGAGGTCCAGCAATTGGCTTGCCGTTCGTCGTCAGTACTTGGATTTCGTGGGCTTTGTGCTTGCCGGTGTAGGTCCAGACGAGTTTTTTGTCGGGAGTAACTTCAAACACTTTGACCGGGCCAGTGGCACCGTAGCTGGCAATCACGGTGTTGCCATTAGGCAGCCGTTGAGCTCCGCAAGGGTCGGCAAACGGTTTGCCCGCAATGTCGTCATTGGAAATGCTCCAGACGACTTCACCTTTCTCGGAAAATTCCACCACCTTGTTGGAATGAGTCAACGTCACGAGCGTCCGACCGTTAGGCAGGCGAATCGCCGTGAAGGGCCAGGTCTCTGCCGCACGTCCACCGAGGCCAGGGCCATCCGTGGCGAAGGTTTGCACAACCTTGCCTTGTGGAGTGTATTCTTTGACTTGAAACGCCAGCAGATGCGGTACGAGATAGTTGCCGTTCGCCAGCTTCCGAGCCATCCGCGTCTGCATGTGCCCGTTGTCGGTCTCGGGCAACAAGGGAAATTCCAGGACGATGTCCCCTTTTTCCGAGACTTCCAACAGACGCGGTTGAGCCCCCAGTTCGGTGATCAGCGTACGGCCGCCCTCGAGTCGCTGGACGGTTCCAATCTCTTGATTTGCGGGCGACTTGCGGTACTGAAAGACGATTTTTTTGTCAGGCGTGAACTCTTTGACCTCGTCGCTCCAGGCAATCAACACGTTCCCATTCGCGAGGACAAACCCATCGCGTGCCGCGGGGCGGCCAGAATCCCAAGCCTCTTTGCCCTCTTCATCAATGATGCCGGTAAACGACGGCCCAGCGACGAAAAAAGAATGTCGGATCGCCGTGGCATCCGGCTGATCCTGAGCTTGGATCACACCGACGAAAGCGACCAACAAAAATGAGAACACGCCAAGCGAGCGGTGGAGCAACATGAGTGATCCTGCAATTTCTAGCAGTGGTGTCCCGAAGTCACTCCCCATGCCCCTCGATCAAGGTGCCTGGGGGCGATCTCGTTCGTGATCGACAATACAGAAGAAGCCAAACGGTTCTGCAGATTCATTGCGAAGTTGATGCACCTGCAACGGCGGAACATACGCGATGTCCATCGCCTTCAGCTGCAGGATCTCATTACCTACCGACAACGTCCCCTGGCCTCGAACGCAAATCACCGCGTGCGTGTGAGCGTGTTTTTCCAGGCTGCTGTAGCCACCGGGGGCGATCTCGAAATATCGCAGATCAAAATCGGTCTGCTCGCCAAACTGACCGATCAGCTCGTGCCGCACGACATCGCGGAAGGGCAGATTCTGTCCTGCCTTGTAGGCTGCTGCCGGACGTCCATCCCAACCACCGGTCGCCAGATTGTGCGACAGATGGGTCAGGATCACAGGCGCTGCAGCGGTACCAGTGCGAGCAGGAACTTCGCAGGCCGAGACCAAACCAGTCTCTGGTTCAACGAGCTTCGCTTCGAACTGAGAATCGATCCGCTTCAAGAATTCCCGAGTGCTATTCTTCAAACTGCCCGAGTGCGACAACAACGCACCGCCGATCAGGAAGATTGCATCGGCTCCGTACTGTCGTGCCATTTGCGGCAGATTATCAAACCGCATCCCGCCAGCGGGTGCCGGCCAGCCCGACTGCAGGTTCCCCAGCGGACTGCGCAGGTGACGAACGATGCTCTGGCAATCACCTTGGCTAAAGGAGAATCGCCCCCCGTAATTCGGGAAGATCGAGATGTCGGCACCAATCAGCCGGAAGAGTTTCCCTAACAGGAGACCCGTTTCGATCCCCTGCTTGGGCTCCACGCAATAGCCACCCGCAAATGTCGGGTGGGCCATAACGACCATGGAGTAACGTTGGGCCAGCGAGCGAATCAGATCCAAACCGGCGATGAACGGCGAAACCAGCACGCCGCGGATTCCCAGCGACAACGCATACTTGAGATACCGCTCGAACTGCTCCACCGGAACCATCAAATTCGGCAAGTACAGGGTATTTCGCCCCGTTTGCGCATTGGCCCGGCAGACCGCTTCGTGACAGCGCGCGATTCGTTCTTGAAAGGCCGGAAAATCGACGTCATGCAGGTTATGATCGTCTTTCACGAGATCGCCGCCCCCCAGCGCAAATTCGTGCGCCAAAGCAGCCAACTCCGGAATACTCAGCCCAACCGGCTTCAAAGCCGTGGCCAGCAGCGGACGACCATAAACGCCGAGCAACCGCCGTAGACCATTAACGCCAAACTGTGGGCCGCGGAAATTGCGCAACAGCTCTTCCGGGCAATCCACGTCCGACAGGCTGACATTTTTCTGCAGCGACGAATTGCCGAACAGTAAGTTCAAGAGCTGCGGCAACTGCCCGCCAGCCAGCAAATGGTCGTAACTAATGCGTGCTTCGAACCCGTCTTGCACACCATCCAGCGGCTGGATGGAATCAACACGCCCCACCCAACGCCGGACGCGATCGTCCGCCTCAGCCAACGCCGGCGGAACCTCCACCGTTTGCTCGTAAGCAATATTTTGGCAGATTTGTTCGATGGCATTGGGTGCACAGCGAATTCGATAGACGGCAGTGATGGGAGTCATTTCGGGGAGCGCCGAAGCAGTGGCCTCGGTCGAGTCGGCAGTGTCGGTGGCCAAAGTGGGGTTCACGGCATCCAAACCGGCAGGGTGAATGTTCAGCCTGCGATCGGCCGCGGCACGCACTCCTTTGAGTCCAGTCTGGCCGCGAATTTATCGCAGAATCGTTCAACAATTGGAGCTGAACGAGTTGTCGCAAGTCATCCGTAGATAACCTGTTGGGATCAATCCCCGACACTTCGAGACGGCTCTCATTAGGCTCCTAAGGTACTCTTTTCCAAGGGAATTGTATAGCCTGACGAAAGAGCCCCTATGCGACCACGATGAATCACGGCAACCCGCAGCTCACTCCTGCAATGTTCGCTGCCCGGATCGATGGCCAGAGCCTCTGCAAACCGCCTTGCGACAAGCACTTTGGCTCTGGAATCAACGACAATTTCTCCAAATTGGTAGTTTAACGACCACAATGACCGGTTAGCACGCGGTTATTGTGGTCGTGATCTCCATTTACAAACCGCGGTTTGTCATCCACGGCGGTCAGGCATGGACGGGCAATTCGCTTCCCGTTTCGCTGAAGATCTCGGCCGCAGTCGCCAGCTTGGCAGCCGAATCTTTCCCGGTATCGACCACGGCGACCAGAATTTTGCCGCGTTCCAGTTCGTCGTGATAGAGATTCAAGAAGTCATTTTCGACAGGCTTCGACAGCATGGCCCCTAAAAAACCTCCCATGGTGCTTCCGCCGGAAATCCCTGCCGCTCCGGCAATAAGCAACGGGACTGCTCCCCCGGCAAGTCCCAGGGACACGGCCGCCAGCCCACCAACGGTCGCTCCAATCGCCGCCCCGGTGACCACTTCACCGGTACTGGTCGATTTCGCCTTATGATCCTGGCGATATTCCGGGAAATGCTCGCTGAAGGTGTCGTTGGTACACGCCACGTTGATTTGATACTTGGTAAACCCCGCCGCGAGGAGTTTTGTGACAGCATTATCGGCGCTGGTAATGTTGGAATAGGTCCCCGCACAGAACGTTTGGTGCAAATTCTCGTCGGTATTCATGTCAGCCCCCGTTTCTTGAAACGCGCCGCATGCGGTATCGATGAAACGATCCGATACGGCGCACATTCCCTGTTCCGTCTCAATTTCGAGTTCAGCTCGAGATCGGTTCTCAGAAACGCAACCGGCCCCACGGACGCGAGACCACAGCGTCTGGCTGATAACATCCGCAATAATGATGCCACCGAACGAAATGCCATCCGCCAACGCCATCTCTACGATGCTTGATGCCTGCAAGAGTCCGGAAGCCCACGGGACAGAATCACCGCGTTGCGTCGATCAAGAGGGATGCCGGCATCAATAGGCACTCCCATCCAGGACTTCGCCGCACGCACGTGTGGTCAGCGCGTCGTAGACCAGGTAATTGATGTTCTGAGAAATGAAGCGCACGCTGCCGTCGCCGAACAGATGTTGCGCGCCCCCCGTATGCTGGCTCGACGGTCCCCACAGGGAGTCAATCCCCTGACCTGCCGCCGGATAGTACGGATTAAAATTGAGCGAAATTGCATCCGCCGCATAGCTGGGGGGATTGCTGTCGTCGTAGCGGCGTGAGGTCAGCGATGCCGTCCCACCATCAATCCAGACGGCGGCGTTTTGCTCGCGGGTTTCTGCGACGAACAACGTCGAAGACGTTCCATCGGGAATGTCGGCGACCCGAGTCCGCGAAATGGCATAGAACACACCGTCCGGCTCCTTCCACAATTTGCCCACTGTCGTCGCTCCCAACGCCACATAATTGCGAATCGCAAACCGAGGGGATCGCTGCGTATAGAGCGGGTCTTGTGAATAATCACCACCGCTAAACGACGCACAACGGTAAGCCGCAATACGCTGCGCGGCAACGGCATAGTTGATGGGATCGAGAGCCGAGACGTTGTAGTTGACTTGATTGTAGAGAGCCGATTGATCGAGGTTCGGCAGAATCAGGCTGGCCCAGCTTTGCAGATGATATTCGGCGGGATTTGAGCTCCACACCCCATAGTCAATCATGCTGGTGCTGCCCGGAGGAAACGTGGTGAAGGAGCTTTCATAGTTATGCAGCGCCAACCCAATCTGTTTAAGACTATTACGACAAGCCGCACGCCGAGCCGATTCACGAGCCTGTTGAACCGCGGGTAGCAACAGCGCAATCAACACAGCAATGATCGCAATCACGACCAGCAGTTCAATCAACGTAAAACCGCGCGACGGCGAGTCGCCGGCATTGCCTGTGGGCCGTGACATCATGAAATCTTGCCCCGCAATGTGACCAAGTCTCCAGAAGAGTCGGCCACACTGGATGAGAAACTGATCAGAACCGGAAGTCGGCGAAGAGCGATGACTCAATCATATCAATGGCTCAGTCGACAGTCCAAATTTTGATCCGCAACGTGGCCGAGTGGCAATTAGAATTTAATCTCACGCAAAGGCGCGAAGGCGCAAAGCTCCCAAAAGTCAGACCGAACACGACCCTCTTCTTTCTTCATCTTTGCGCCTTCGCGCCTTTGCGTGAGATTACTCTTTCCCTCCCCCCCTCCATTTTCAAAAGGGACGGAGTTAACGAGCTATCGTCACTCCCGGAAGTTTGCGTTTTAACTCGGCAACTCCACCGGCAGTGACCTTCGTCTCCTGCAAATTCAGCGTCTTCAAGTTCGTCAACCCGGTGAGAGACTTGAGCCCCACGTCGGTCACTCGAGTCGCGTTCAAGCTGAGGGTCTTCAGGTTACTGGCCCCTTGAAGATGCTCCAGACCCGCATCGGTAATCTGAGTTTTCCCCAGAAAGAGATTTTGAACGCGTTTGAGTTGCTCCAGATGCGCCAAGTCGGCATCCGTAACCGGCGTGCTATGCAAATAGACTTTGAGGACAGGTCGGTCCGGCTGCTTATCGTCAACCTCGACCTTGCCCCCTAATTGTTGAATGGCCGCAATCGCCGCCGCTTCACCGGGATTCCCAACGGCCGGCCGACACCCAGCAAACATCAACCCCAAGAGCAACATTGTCGTCACGGCAAGTTGCGAGGTCATGATTCCAGTCCTCACATT
>JAZKFE010000430.1:0-7572 GCA_040386595.1 Planctomycetota bacterium
TGGCGGTGTTTCGAATCCATGGGAGGGTGAGGCTCCTGCCGAACCGCTAAGTCTTGCGGGCCTCAGGAGACCAAGCGGTTCGGCAGGAGCCTCGCCCTCCCAGAATCCTTCACGGCGTTCCCCTCCGGGGCGAATTTCAATCCTTAATCTGATTTTTCAGGCACGTCACGGCCGTTCGGATGTCGTCGTAGGAAACATCCTCGGTGAGGTGTTCGTAGATCGGTTTTAATCGTTCTACACCTACCTGATGTGCGGCGTCACGAATTCGGGCGAAGACTGCCGGGGGGACCCAGGGGTCGGGATCGGTGATCTGTTCGGCCGCTAGGTATTCCTGCAGGTAAACCGCGACCGTCGCGGGAGCCCGCTTGAGTTGCGAGGCGACTTCCGCCACCGATTGCCGTTGTCGGAAGAGTTCGTACGCTCGGCTTTGTGCGGCCGGGATCCCCTTGGGTTCGACTGGCTCGACCACCGGCGGTTTGACGGGCGCTTCCCCGTCAAAAATGTTGGTGGGTAGCTTCTGGGCTTCGCAATGTTTGGTGATGCAATCGACGAACTGTTCACCATAGTCGGCACTCTTTTTGTCGCCGACGCCGTTCACTAACTGGAAAGCGGGGATGGACGTCGGACGCAGCCGTGCCATGTCACGCAATGACGCATCGCTGAAGACCATGAAACTTTGCACTTGTCGGGTCTCGGCAATCTGCCGTCGCAGGCTTCGCAGCTCTTCGAACAGGCCGCGATCGACCCCTTCCCAACTGGTCGTTTCTGCCCGGGAAACCCGCTTTTGTTTCTTTTCGGCGGGACGCAACAGCCGTGGAGTAACCTCGCCTTTGAGCACGCCCCGGCCTTCAACCGTCAGTTGCAGGACTTGAAACTCACCGCCGCGAGAGAGGTAACCCTGGCCCACCAGCTGTTCAATCCAGCCGCGGATATCCCGTTTGCCGTACTCTTTCAACAGACCGTAAGTACTGAGCTGGTCGTGGCCATTTTCGATGATTCGCTGCTCTTTGGAGCCCAACAGCACCTGGGCCGTGTAGTCGGCACCGAACTTTTGCTGCAGGCGAACCACGCACGACAGGACCTTTTGGGAGATGATCAACGCATCGGGTACCAGGTCGAGTTCTTCCAGGCAGACATCGCACGCCGAGCATTTTTCCTGGGCATATTCCTGGCCGAAGTACTCGACCAGATGCCGATGCCGGCAGGCGACCCCGACGCAGAACTCCTGCATCGCGTGCAGAGTCGTCTCGGCCACCGCGGCTGCGTCGCCGGTCAGTTCGCTCTGCATCTTCTTCCACAGCATAAAATCCTGGGAAGAGTGCAGAATGACGCATTCGGCTTCCAGCCCATCGCGGCCCGCACGACCACTTTCCTGCTGATAGGCTTCGAGAGACTTCGGCGCTCCGCAGTGAATGACGTAACGGACGTTCGATTTGTCGATTCCCATGCCGAACGCGACTGTCGCGACGATGGTCTCGATCTGGTCTTTCAAAAAGGCGTCTTGATTGGCACCGCGATCAACATCGGACAAGCCTGCGTGGTACGGGCGGCTGTGAAAACCCAGGCGATTCAATGACGCGGATAGTTCTTCACAATCCGAGCGTCGAATGCAGTAGATGACTCCGGCTTCGCCCTGATGCCGTTCAAGGATTTCCCGGACTTGTTTCAACTGGTCGAACCGTGAATGCACACGATAGACCAGGTTGGGGCGATCGAAGGAACCAACATGAAACAGCGGCTCGTCGAGATTCAGCTGGCGAGCAATATCTTCGCGAACGGGCTCGGTGGCGGTCGCGGTGTAGGCGTGGATGGCCACACCGGGGAAATCTTGCTTCAACAGCCCGAGCGTACGATATTCCGGCCGAAAGTCATGTCCCCAACTGCTGATGCAATGGGCCTCATCAATGGCGAAGAAGGAGACTTGCTGTTGCTGCAGAAACTGTCGGGTTTGTTCGGCACACAGTCGTTCCGGGGCGATGTACAGCAGTTTTAGCTTCCCGGTGCGAACATCTTTTTCCACGCGCTGCCGTTCCGCGGGGGACAGGCTGCTGTTGAGGAAGGCGGCGGCCACACCACATTCGGTGAGCGCGTCGACTTGGTCTTTCATCAGCGAAATCAGCGGGGAAACAACGACCGCCAAGCCCGGCAATTGGACAGCAGGTGCTTGAAAACACAGTGATTTTCCACCCCCCGTCGGCAGGACAACGACCGAATCGCGACCCTCCAGGACCGCCGACATGGCTTCCTGCTGCAGAGGGCGGAATTCATCATATCCCCAGTATTTCTGCAGGATTTTACGGAGTTGGTCCACTCAGTGGCCTCAGACGGTTGGCAGGTGCTGATCAGTTCGGAACGTTGAAATTGATCTTAGCTGCGAGGTGAGTCTGAGAACAACGCTTGCCGGTTGAATTCGTCTCACCGTTGAAAGAACCAATGGGATTGGTGGGCACGCTGTGATCGCGTATTTCGAGTTTTGAGGGCCTCGCGTTACAATGCAGGGACAACATTCCCATGCTTAAAAACGCAAGGTTGATCTATTGTGAATGCCGCTGAATTACGTACCGCGCAAGCTCCGTTCAAAGAACGTTACCGCAGCGATCCCGCGACCGCTTTGAAGACTCTGACCGCGGCAGGGCAGTTGGGAGTCGGTTCGCAGACCTGTCGGTTAGAGCTGCCCTGCGGCGAGATTTCCGCTGGTTTGCACCCCGCGGCAGGGGGAAATGGTCTCGAGGCGTGCTCGGCTGAGATTCTGCTGCAGTCGCTGGTGGCCTGTGCCGGCGTCACGCTGACCGCTGTTGCGACGGCCATGGAATTACCGGTCCAGGGAGGCACCATTACCGCCGAAGGAGATGTTGATTTTCGCGGAACCCTGGGCGTCAGCAAAGAAGTCCCGGCTGGCTTTACGGCGATTCGTTTGCGATTTCAGTTGCAGTCGACAGCCAGTGCCGAGCAACTGGCGACGCTCATCAAGTTGACCGAACGCTACTGCGTCATCTTTCAGACGTTGCGCACGCCGCCGACAATCACAACGGAACTAAGCGTCCTGGGAAGCTGACGATCAATGGAACTCCGTTTGTGAGCGGCACGGCGCTAGCCGCCGGCTTTTTCGATGTTTCTGACAGAGAAGAACCGGTGGCTAGCGCCATTCCGCTCACAAACGGAGTGCCATTAGGCTGACGGGACCGGTTCGGTGGCGTCGGGAGCCGGTTCGGAAGGCACTAACTCCGCAGCGTCAGTGTTCGCCTCTGAGGCCACGGGTTGCTCAGTAACGGCCGGTGTGGCGACCGGTTGTTTGGGAGCTTTCGGTGTTCGTTTGCGGGGTGCCTTTGGCGCAGGAACCGCGGTGGTGGGAGGTGTCTCAGCCACTGGTGGTGGGGCGACGGGTGGTAGCGTGATCGTTCGACGGTTGATGACCAGCGTCCGGCCACCTGTGTTTTGGAAGACCGGCGGAGCAGGTCGTTCTCGTCGAGGAGCGTTCGCCAGGCTGACGATCACTCCCAGCGAGATCAGGCTCACCACCAAATTACTGCCGCCGCAACTGATCAGCGGATGGGAAATTCCTTTCGGCGGGACCAGAGCCGTGACCACCGCGATATTCAAAGCCGCCTGGAAGACGATCTGCAGCAGTAACGTCGTCGCCACCGTCCGGGCGAAACCACCCCGCTCCAGTGGAGCCACCAGTCTTAAGCCGAAGTGCAGCAAGCCAGCCCACAGCGCCACGACACTCAGCGTTCCCAACATGCCGAGTTCTTCGCCAATCACGGCGAACACAAAGTCGGTGTTGGCTTCCGGCAGAAAGCTGAGTTTCTGCCAGCCCTTGCCCAGTCCGACACCCCACATGCCGCCCGCGCCCAACGTGGCGAGTGACTGCTGGATTTGATACGGCGCCTGATTGAGATCGGTCCATGTGGCGATGAAGCCCGTGACCCGCTGCAACTGGTACGGCTTATTGATGACCAGATAAATCACGGCGGGAACTGCGGCCAGCAATCCGCCTAAAAAATTTCTCAACGGCCAGCCTGACAGCCACAACATGACCGCCGCGCTGAAGCATAAAAACAGGGCCGTTCCCAAGTCGGGTTCCAGCAATACCAGCGGCACCATCAGCGCGATGGGGATGCAGAACAGCACGGGCCCCACCAGCCAGCTGCGTAACAAGCTGCGACAGCCATGGAGAATCGTCCCCAAGAAGAGAGGTAAGGCAAGTTTTGCCAGCTCTGACGGTTGCAGCGAGACCGGTCCCAACCGCAACCAGCGTTGGGCTCCTTTGACTCGAGTTCCGATTCCCGGAACCAGCACGATCACCAGCAGGGCGAGTGTCCCGGCGAACAGCCAAGGGGACAACGCTCGTAAGGTCCGCATGGGGGTCACCGCGGCGATAGCGGCCAAGGCTAAACCCAGGGTGACGAACATCAAATGACGAGACAGGTGGATCTGTTCGAAGTTGGTGGGGCGCGAGGTGATACTGGCGCTATGGACCATCAAGACCCCAAAGCCCAGCAGCACGGCCGCCAACGTAATAAACCAACGACGATCCTGTTCCACAGTCCAGATTCCATCAAGGGGATGCCGACAGTCGGTCCGCCGAACGTCGTTAAATCGACCATCTGGACGTGGCGAATTGACGACGCCGCGGAGGCATTCCCCGCTCGACTTAATTTCCCGCGCGAGCCTAGAGGTTGCAGCGGTTGAGAGTGCTGTTTGGAATCCGGGGACCGTGACGGCAGATTAGCCCAATGCCGGCGTTTTAAGATGATTGGGTAGCCCAGATTCGAGAATCTGGGATACCCATCGACTGCGTCGATGAAGGCGTAAGCCGGCAATAAATTCCAGGACCCTGGGCTATTTCACGACCGGCCAGACCGGTCGGCCGGGGGTGTTCATGCGGATGCTCCACAAGGTGCCGCCGGCGGTTACGAACAGGGTCTTCAGGTCATCGCCTCCAAACGCACAATTGGTGGTTTCATCGCGTGGAATGGGGATGAATTGCAAGAGTTCACCCGTGGGTGAGAACACATAAATACCAGCCGTCGGCGAGTCGGCCGTTTCATGCGGCGGGTTGGGGCGATTTAACCCGGCGGCCACAAACAGCCGGCTGGCAGCGTCCAACTTCATCCCATCGGGGCCGCGGGTGGTTTTCCAGTCGTGGATCAATTTTTGTGTGCTGAAATCGACCGTGCCATCCGCTTTCAGATCGAAACGCCACAGCTTTCTCGCTCCGCCAGCAGTGTCGTTATTGTTATCCGCGACAAACAGAAAGCGATCGTCCGGAGTCACGACCAGTCCGTTGGGGCGATCGACTTCATGCGTGATGATCCGGGTCGCGGTGCCATTCGGATCGATGCGATATACGCCTTCAATTTTGCGGCCGGCTGCATCGGCCAGTTCTAACGTCGAGCGATCTCCGTAGCAGGGATCGGAAAAATAGATGCGGTTTTTGCCGTCAATCGTCATGTCGTTCGGTTGATTGAACCGCTTCCCCTCATAACGCTCGGCGAGGACGGTCAGAGTTCCGTCGGCCTCCAATCGCGAGACGCGTCGTTGGACTGGTTCGCAGATGACCAGGCGTCCCTGGCGATCAAAAATCAGCCCGTTTGATCCCGCTTGCGCGCGATACACCGAGCGTTTTCCGTCCCGATCACGGCGGTTGATGTTGCCTTCTCCGCTAGTGAGCAGCCCCAACTGAGGATGCCAGGCTGGTCCTTCGCCGGCGCCTTCCTCTTGCAACAATTCGGGCTTCGCCCCCGGGGCGAGAATCGAGTCGGCGGCGGGGAGGAGCGTCGGAAGGCAACAAAAGCAGGCCGTGAGAAAGGCAGTCCAGCGTGACATGGTGTGAAATCCTTGAGATATGAAAATACGAACGGCCAGAGCCAATCAGTGCGAGTTCACCCGGCAATCGAATTCAGGACTGTTCGCCGCGACGCCAGCATTCGAACTCGGCGTTGTCAGCGCAGGTCATGGCGGCGATCATCGCCTGGTTGTCAAAGCCGGGGAACTTGAGCAGCAGGTCGAACAAATCGGATTCGCCTTCGGCTCCATTGGGGATCAGGCATTGTTGCTCGCCGGTAGAAATCAGCCAGTAGACATCTTCGACGAAGGGGCCTTCGTCGGTGGTGCGGATGGCGATACGTTCGATGTCCTGGAACTCGATTCGCAATTCCGGACCGCGGGCTACCGATGCCGTCAGGCCCAGTTCGTCGACTCGAACGGTGTCACACCAGAAGCACTGGGCAGGGGGCCGCACCGACGGCAGCGGGATGATTTCTGGTTCGACGGCACGCGGCCGCCGAAACCAGTCCAACAGTCCCATGAACGATGTCTCCTGACGGGAAGATAAGCAGGCACTGCAGACAGTATAGCGAGTGTCCCAGCGGCCTCAAATTGGACTTCGACCGCGGGCTCCTATAACATCATGAACACGTGATCGGATCGGCGTTGTTCAAGCTCACTTCTTCTGAAGGAACACCATGCGAATCTTCCGGCGAATCTCGGGTTATGGCGTGTTGGCGATTGTTTGTGGCCTGGGCTTGTCGGCCCTGCAACTGCAGGCGGCTGACAAAAAAGTGGCCCGGTATGCTCGTTTTCAAGCGGGGCAAACGGTGGCTTATGGCGTCATCGAAGGAGACAAGATCACGCAGATTGAAGGGGATCTGTTTGGGACTTGGAAGAAGACCGACAAGTCCCATGATCTGAAGTCGGTCAAGCTGTTGGTTCCGACGCAGCCGACTCAAATCTTGGCGATGGCGGGCAACTATAAGAGTCACATCAAGAATACGCCGGTTCCGGAAAAATTCCAGATTCCCCAGGCATTTTTCAAGAGTCCGTCGTGCCTGATTCCTGATGGTGCCGAAGTCGTCATTCCCCCCGGCACGAAAGATGTTCACTACGAAGCTGAGCTGGTGATCGTCATCGGTAAGATGGCGAAGAATGTGTCGGAAGAGAAGGCTTTAGACTACGTCTTCGGCGTGACCTGCGGCAACGATATCAGTGCCCGCGACTGGCAAAAGAACGACATTCAATGGTGGCGCGCCAAGGGCAGTGATACGTTTGGCCCGTGTGGCCCCGTGATTGTCTCGGGCCTGAATTATGACGATTTGCAAGTTCAGATGCGGTTGAACGGCAAGGTCGTGCAGGATCAAAGCAGCAAAGACCTGATCCACAATGTCTCCAAGACGGTCAGCTTCCTCAGCCAGCACATCACGCTGCATCCGGGGGATCTGATCTATACCGGCACCCCGGGTGAGACCGCCGCAATCAAACCGGGCGACCTAATGGAAGTCGACGTCGCCGGAGTTGGCGTGTTGAAAAACAAGGTGGCTGAAGCGAAGCCATAGTCGTTGTTCGCTCCGCGAACACAACGCGTTCGCAGTCCCCGGCTGGAATAAAAACGGCGACCACAACCAGTCATAAATACAGAAGAAGTTGCACCACGGAGACACGGAGAGCACGGAGTTTTGAAAGAGCGTTTCGTGTCTGTGGTGATTCAAGAAGCGTTTTTTAGCCACGGATGAAACACGGGGTAGCCCAGATTCTTGAATCTGGGTGAGCGCAGCGAACAAGAGGTTGCGGCTC
>JAZKFE010000431.1:0-16266 GCA_040386595.1 Planctomycetota bacterium
CGCGACTTCCCTGCTGGGGCGACGAAAAACCACACCTGCAATCCGGTAGAGTCAGCAAATTTGCATTGGTGCGAGGGGCCCAAAGTCGGGGCCCTTTTTTTTCCCAGTGAAAGGAATTCCAAGTCAAAGTTGCATCTCAGTTCCATCCGAAAACCCTCAAGCGTTTGGCCCATGCCTGCCGTCTTCGGACCATGTCAGAGCGAAAATTTGGCGATCACGCTGCCGCGCGTATCATGCAGTTCATCGGAAATCGGAAGAAATCTGAAAATGCTCAAGGGCAGACAATCCGTATCCAACGAGAAACACGGCCAGTTTCTGAAGCGACTCGCGATGCTCATCACGAGATACCACCTCAACCCGTTACTTCAAGGTGATCAAATCTCTGCGAAAGTCGCGCAGAAAGGATCTCGATCTCATAAACAATATCCAGGAGAACTGCTGAATAGCCAATTCCAGCCAAAATTGCACCGATCAACTACGCCAACTCAATTTGTTGCTGCGCGTACAACTAGAGCAAGCTGACGCACGCATACGCTACTGCCGGGCATCAAGAGCTACTCTCGGAACGGTTCCAGCAATCTCAAAAAACTACGGCTGCCAAGAAGGAACCCGTAGTCCGCTTGCACCATGTGGTGAAGCGTGGTGTTATCAACCGAAATTCCTGGAATTGCGACAGCTGCGGCTGAACTTGAACTCCGCAACTCTCGGTAGACCAATGAATTGCAATCGTATCTCAGATCAGGCCAGTTGAATCAGGTGTTTTTTGAACCGATTGCGACAAATGCCAACTTCATGCAAGTTTTTTGTACAAGAGAATCAGATCGCCGCAAATAGCCTGGCAGAACTGTCGTAATTTTTGCCGGAACAACAAAACGTCGTTTGAACTTTTTCTGGTACTGCTTTCAAACTGGAAATAGCGCAATTTGGCACAAATACTACGGCGATGCGCGTTTGAGGGTAGTTGAACGCGGTAGTATCCGTCTTCAGCCATTATCGTGAGTGCGCAGTAGGCGTATGTGTACCTAAATTCGCGGCCCAAATGCGGCATATATAATGATGCCCACGGTATAGCTCTGCAGGTCTGACCTTGTTGGCAAATCAGTGCCCATCACAAAAACCTGTATTGGATTGAAATGAGGCTGAGATCCTGGCATTTCCCCAATGCGTCACCAGAACTTGAGGAGACCCATGAATTCACAGATAACCTGCGTTACTAGCGATCATTTCCAAGGAGCAACTTTACTCAATGCCACCGAGTCAACCGAGCGAAGAAGCAAATGCTCCATCAGTGGTGGCCTCCACAATCCCAAGAATTTCAGACATCACCGCATATCGGGAAAACATGGCCGCAATCGATCAAGTGATCCGAACCAAGAAATATCACCACGTCATCGCGTGGGGAAAATGGCTCGGTTTCACGCCAGAAACTATCAAAAAGATCATTGAAGTTGCTCAACGGGATGACGCGCCTGCCGATGCGATTCAGAAGGTAGACGGCCGTTGGCTTCGACTTCGGGGCATCAAAAACGAGTTCAATCGGAAGTGCGTAAACGAACTGGCACAGGTTCACCACGCAACAGAATTTAGCGATTGCGATCGCCCACCGCGTTCGTGAACTCCACTCCGGCATAGTCACCGCTGCCAGGTGAGAGCTCACAACGTCCTGGCGGAGCCAGACGACTGACGTGAGGCGAGTCAGATCCCTTCCATCAATTCGGACAGGGTGATTCCCAGCGTATCAGCGATCGCCTTGATATTTTCCAGGGAGACATTTCGCTCTCCACGTTCGATTCCACCGATATAGGTGCGGTCGAGCTCGCAGGCGGCGCCCAGACTCTCTTGGGAATATCCCTGCTCTTTCCGCAGTTTGCGGACCCGCTGCCCAAACTGTCTCAGAAGGTAGGCTCGTTTCTCCATACGAGCCATTTGAATATTGACAACGCGTGTCCACATACGGACTATAAGTAGCGTTTTTAAAGATACTCATAGTCATTAACACGCTGTCGACAGCTGCTCGTGACTCTGGCGAACAGCCGGAATTGGATTTCCCTGCCTTCAGGCAAACTTTGAAACAAGGACATTTAGGTGCCTAACCAATCACTTTCGTTCATAGTGACCACGATGGTATTGCTCACGGTGGGATGTGGCGTCTCTGCCAAATCGCCGAAATCTGCGGAGGCTCCTCCTCTCGACAACACGCAGCACGAATCCAAGATCTCGGTGGAACCGGCGCCCTTCAACAAACAAGCGGGTGCGGCGGCACCGAGTGATAGTGCCGAGGTTCAGGAATTTCTTCAGCGGGATAGTTTCTGCCGCGACGTTCTTTCGAAGCTGTCGCTCACTGACTTCCTCACAGATAACCTCGAGGCAACCAAAGATATCGCGCGCTCCCGCCCTGACATTCGCTACGCCGAATATCGGGAGTCAGAGTTCACCTACCAATTTTTAGATGAAGAACTGTTCGCCATTCGTTACGTCCTTCCGCGTACTCGTCAGAGTGCCGCCGACTCGATTGCGCGTTATCGGAAAGCTTTCGGACCGCCCACCACCACGATCGTGCCGCCTGATTTCCAAGACTTGAACGCTTCGCAGTTTCAACGCTGGGAGCTGCCGCAACATCATTTGCGTATTAATTTCGCCTATGTTGCTGCTGGTTTCGCGGAGGCAGACGTCAATCTCGTGGGCCAGTTCATCAACATGAAAATTGCAAAAGAG
The DNA here is from genome assembly GCA_040386595.1 of Planctomycetota bacterium. Classification (GTDB taxonomy): domain Bacteria; phylum Planctomycetota; class Planctomycetia; order Planctomycetales; family Planctomycetaceae; genus JAKFVC01. Next base: position 2,716 of record JAZKFE010000431.1, read on the forward strand.
TTTCTGACTCGTCGTACGCGTGGAGAAACCAACGCTCCAGACCGGAAGAAAGTCGACACCGCCCCGAAGACCTCGTCTGCACGACGGGCCATTGAAGAACTGATTGCGGACCCCGAGTGGGGCAAGGTTGCCGCAATCATTAATCGTCTGTGTACGGGGCAGATTTCCGACGCGGACATCCACCGTCAGATTCTCAAGACAATCAAGGCGGCGCGGAATGGCAATTTCTCCGCGCAGTTCACGCTGAAACTTCTTCTGCAAGGAGAAACCTTGGCCTCCCAATTAATGGTCTCACCTGTGATCGCGGTTCAATCGGCTCAACAGAGTCTCGCCACGTGGAGCAATACTCGCGAATCAAACCCCTCTCAATAAGGATTCAATACCATGAAGATGTTTTCCAAACTGGTTTGCTGCGTTGTGATTTTAAGCCTGATAGGACGTGGTCCGAGGAACAAGCTGTTTGCACAGGTGCCGACCCCAGCGTCGAAAACGTCGTCCGCGTCAACCGATGCGGCGAATCGCGATGGTTGTCGCGCGCTCAAATTGGCGGATGAGCTGGTAACCAAACTGGATTTATCCCATCCGTTGGCGGCGATGTTGTTGGTCGATATTGGACAACTCGAAGCGAAGTCAGGTGATCTGGACGCGGTCAGAGAGCTCTTGCGTCAGCTCGATCAACAGAAAGAATTTGCACAAGGGATTGTCGCGCGAGCCAAGCTTAAAATTGCATTGGCAAGCGGATTGGCCGCAATAAATCGACTTGATCAAGCAGAAGAAGTCGTGCGACAGATTGAAGATTTTCAAGCCGACGAGCGCTGTGTCGCGTTTTCGGAAATCGCGAAGCAACGGGCGATCCAAGGAGACCAGGCAGAGGCAACTCGCTTCTGGAAATTGGCCGAAGAATCTGTGGCGAATGAGAAGGATGTAAAGCAGCGTCGCAAATCCCAAGGTGTCATGATTCGCAGCCTAGCCGAAGCCGGACGAATCGACGAGGCCAAGAAGCGAGCCGCCGGCATGGAAGCGCGTTACGACGACCGCAGCGGCTGGGGGCCGGTGGCAGAGCGTCTGGTACTTCAAGGCGATACCGCAACCGCCGAACAAATTATCAAATTCAGACTGCCGGGCGCAAACATGGAACTGTATCAGCTGATTGCCGTGGTGGCGCCGAAAGGCGGATTTATCGAAGGGCGAGCGGCGTTACATCAGATGGACGATCCCGCGCTCGCGGCGAGCGCCTGCCATCTTTTGGCTGTGGCGATGGCGCGTCGTGGAAATAGGGACATGGCAACGCTGCAGCTGAAAGACTCCTGGTCCTATATGGATATTGCCAAGCCGGACCATGAGCAATCAGGCCGCATTCTCTTGAGCTCAATCGATCCCACAGCAGCCCTGGTTAGTGTCAAAGAGGCATTGGTCATCTGCCAGGAATTTGAAAAGAAGTTTCCGGCAAACTTGGCGGCTGATGCCTACCGTCGATTGGCAACTCACTGTCCGGCGGACGCCAAGGAAGATCAGATTCGTTTTCTTGAGATTGCACAAACCCTTTCCCAAAACGTGCGCGATCCCGTGGATCAGATTGCCTGTATCCAGAGGATTTTCCGTACCCGAAGCGCTCTCTTGGGAGAAGAGCCAGCGATTCAAGCCGCTGAAAAACTTGCCAACGGACTAAACCACGGGTACGCCTTGTTAGGTATTGCAGAAGGTCGTCTGCTTCCGGACAAGAAGTGACACGGCTATTCTCAAATTCTGGGATCGTGGTATCACGCAGAGACTTCTTGCCACCGCTCCTTGATCCCGCTGTGGATTGAAGAGCGTTTTTTTAAAAACGTTTCTCTCAGCGATCAGAAAAACTGCGGTGAGCGACGCACTGTCTCGTGCGGTCGACAACTCACTTCAATAGCTGAAGGGCTCAGACCGGCCCCCAAAAATTGGCATCGTCCCCCTTTAACTTCGCCAAGTCCTATCTCAGGAGGTCCGCTCGTGTCACATATTGTCACGATTCAAACCCAAGTCCGAGATCCCGAATCGATTTCTCACGCTTGCCGCCGACTGCAACTTCCGGAACCTGAGTTCGGGACCGTCGCCCTGTTCAGCACCACCGCTACCGGCTGGGCCGTCCAGCTCCCCTCATGGACGTATCCGGTCGTTTGCGACGTCGAGCAGGGGCAAGTCTGTTACGACAATTACGGGGGACACTGGGGCGAGCAGCAGTCTCTGGATCACTTCCTGCAAGCCTACGCGGTCGAACGAGCCAAATTGGAAGCTCGCAAGCACGGCTATTCTGCCATCGAGCAGTCCCTCGCCGATGGCTCCATCAAAGTCACCATTCAACTCGGAGCCTGATCATGCCTTCTATCGAAATCCTTGTCAGTCCCGCAGGACAGTCCCAAGTCCAAACCCACGGGTTTGAAGGTACGAACTGTCGTGCAGGCAGTCGATTCCTCGAACGCGCGTTGGGACAGACCACCCATGAACAACTCACGCCTGCATTTTACGAGGCACAAATTGTCACTCACGCACAGGAAGCCGAACGGGCCTGAATCACTTCCCGATCCATGATCTACTGATGGTATTGGGGAGATTCGATCAGATTGGAGTCCGTCGCCGTTTCACCTAAGCAGCGCCGGCGTCAGTCTCATACGACACACATTGCGATGAGCTTTTGAACCACTCCCAGCGAGTGGTTTTTGCATTCTTTGACTCAATGAAATCAGGAGTTTTTGTATGAACACACTGTCCACAATCCTGTCCGAATACATCTGTGCCGCTTTCAGCGGGATCTATATTCACACGTGCGAGCCGGATGAAGCGCTGCGGGAAATCGGAGAATTGTGCCGCGAGCGGGATTGGCGATTTTCTGTTTGGGACCTGGATCGAGGCTTATCGCTCAGTGCCGCGTCGGAGGGTTCGAGTATCGCCGCGCCTCTCTCCACAGATCCTCTGGCAGCGATTCGGGCGATGTCTGGATTGGCGACGTCCGCCGGAGCCTCATTGCTGGTATTGCGCAACTTCCATCGCTTCCTCGGGAGTGCGGAAGTCATTCAGGCGGTGGAGCATCAACTCCAGCAAGGCAAAATGAATCGCACGTTCGTGGTCGTCTTGGCACCGGTCGTACAATTGCCAGTCGAGCTGGAACGTCTCTTCGTGGTGCTGCCACACGACCTGCCGGATCGCAATCAACTGCTCGCCATTGCGACATCAATCGCGATGGAGGCGGAAGAACTGCCCAGTGGCCCCGAGTTAGATCAAGTGCTGGATGCGGCCTCGGGGCTGACCCGCTATGAGGCCGAAGGAGCTTTTTCGCTCAGTCTCATCCGAAACGGGAAGCTGGAGCCCAGCACGCTGTGGGAACTCAAGACTCAGTCGCTCATGAAGAGCGGACTGCTCTCGTTACATCGAGGCCAGGACTCCTTTTCGGAACTCGGCGGCTTGGACTCCTTGAAAGCCTTTTGTTTGCGGTCGTTGCGATCGAGTCAACGCCAGCGCCCCGGTTTGAAACCAAAAGGGATTTTGCTGCTGGGGTTGCCGGGGAGCGGCAAAAGTGGGTTTTGCAAGGCGTTGGGAAATGAGACGGGACGTCCCACTTTAATTCTCGACGTCGGGGCTTTAATGGGTTCGCTAGTAGGTCAATCTGAGCAGCGAACGCGCCAAGCCCTACAGATCGCGGATGCCATGGCCCCTTGCATCCTGATGATTGATGAAGTGGAAAAGGCTCTGTCAGGAGCCGGCGGTTCCGGGCAGAACGACAGCGGGGTTTCGGCCCGGATGTTCGGCAGTTTACTGAGTTGGCTCAATGACCATGAATCGGATGTCTTCGTGGTTTGCACAGCCAATGATGTTTCCAGATTGCCTCCGGAATTCTCGAGAGCAGAACGGTTTGATGGGCTGTTTTTCCTGGATCTGCCTGCTCCCGAGCAGAAACAGCAGATCTGGGAAATGTACGCTGCCCAGTATGAACTCGATCTGCAGCAACGGCTGCCGGACGACACGCAGTGGACCGGAGCGGAGATCCGGGCCTGCTGCCGGTTGTCGGCTTTGCTGGATGTGCCATTGGCACAAGCCGGGTTGCAGGTCGTCCCCGTGGCAGTCACGGCCGCCGAGTCCGTGGAGCGTTTGCGGACGTGGGCCGATGGCCGCTGTTTGAGTGCCGATCGCGTGGGACTCTACACACGGAATACGCCGACACGCACGCGGCGCCGTGTGCAGCGCGATGCTTCAGCCAACTAAAGAATTTCGTCTCCAATCGTATTCGTTTCCTGGGTTCATTCACGATGCCGCGACGAAGGAGCTTAAGCCTGCGTAGCGGCACTTCTTTTTTAAGGGCGATCCCGCATGCCACTGCCAGTCGGTGACAAAGCCAACTTCGAAACGCTCCGCGAAGCCATACTCCATGGCGATGTGGCGCTACTGGAATGCCAACTCGTCAGCACGGGCAAAACCGCGGCTGTCATCTGTGCGGTCAACCGCGAGCCGGGGCCGAGTTTCGGCTTCGTTCCGCTGGCCCAACTCTTTGCCGGTGATCCATACACACTCCTCAACCCGCCGCATTCCGACCAGCCTGGGTTTGCCGCTCAGAATCTCGTCGGACCGGAATGATTCTGGAAATCCTCGTTCGTTGAACCAACCCATTTCACAATTCTAGGAGTCTGTTTCTATGACGACCGTACTCGAATCCCCCACGATCAATTCGACGGCATCGCGTTCCGGGCAGCGGCTGCAGCAACGCATGGCTGCGGCTCGACTGGCCTTCACGTGGCTGGGAGTCCGTAAGACCCTGACGGCGGAGCAGAAGGCCCAAGCGGCCGAAACGTTTGGCGCCCAAGACAGCTTTCTGTCGGCCGGCAAGAAACTGCTCGACACCAGTCACCCCGCTTTCCGCGAGGTGACTGCTGTGCGGGGTCAAATTCAATCCTACTTCCGCAATATCAGCCTACCGTATCCGGAACCTGGAATCCGACTGATTCGACAGGACCAACTTTCCGTGTTCAGCGACCAATTGTGTCAGTACCGGAACCAACTCAGGGACTCCGTTCGTGAATTGGATTATCGCTACAGCGAGTTGCAGTCCGCCGCTCGCAGAAGGTTGGGAACTCTATACAACTCTGCCGACTACCCCGATTCGCTGCTGGGCCTGTTTTCAGTTGATTGGGATTTTCCTGCGGTCGAGCCGCCGGACTACCTGCGGCAGATCAGTCCCGAGCTCTATGAGCAGGAACAGGCCCGTGTCGTCGCCCGATTCGAAGAAGCCGTGCAACTGGCGGAGGAAGCCTTCACCGGCGAATTGTCCAAACTGGTGTCGCACCTCGCAGAACGAATTTCCGGAGCCAGTGATGGTAAACCCAAGATCTTTCGCGACACGGCTGTCACCAATCTCCACGATTTCTTCGAACGGTTCCGCACGTTGTCCGTGCGATCGGATGCCGATCTGGAACGCCTGGTCGACCAGGCCCAGCAACTCTTACAGGGAGTCGAACCCCAGACTTTAAGACACAGCCCATCGACGCGACAGCAGTTAGCCAGCCAACTTTCTGCCGTGCAAAGCTCGTTAGACGGGCTGCTGGTGGACCGTCCTCGTCGCAATCTGATCCGCCCCGAGCGCCTGAAGGAGAATACGAATTGATTGAGTTACTGATCACGGCTCAAGGAGTGGTTCGAGCACTTTATTCCGAAACGATCCCCATTCGGGTGCTCGGTCGCATGTCGATCGAACGGGCCAGTCACGTCGAACCTGACAGCTCTGGGAACTGGTGGGCTGATCTTGAGCCCAGCCAAGGTCCACTTCTCGGTCCCTTCGTTTACCGCAGCGAGGCGCTGCAAGCCGAACACGACTGGCTCACGCAGCATGTCCTGTTCGGTCCCCCTGTCAACGCGAAGAAAGTTGAGAATCTCATTGATGACGAGCCACCGTTCCTCCAGGTCCCATCAGCCGGCGATGCGGTCGCGGGGCACGCGTTTCAAGCGTCCGCTCGTGATCCTGCTCCGCGGTGACACGGGTTTAGAGACCGTTTACAGCAGCACACCACACGTGCAATTCGTGCGGCTGGACATCCCGACTCCGCCTGCGGCTCGCCGCCAGGTCGAAATTCCATCTGCTTCGGCCGTGCAGATCCTGCCTCTCACGCTCGCTGAATTGCCGGCGGAGTGGCGTCTCACCGCCCAGCGTGCCTTCCACTCGGCGACGCGCTGAGCTCTCTATTTTTCTCCCCCATCAATTTCCGCAGTATCGATCGCCATCCAGTTGGATCTGGAGCTGCGACTCGATTTTGCGCGCCTGAACCAGAAAGCAGAGTCAGATGCGACAACACCAATTTGAATCAGCTGTCGCCCGGGCGACAGGTGAGTCCGTGCGGACCATTCGAGACCGTGGATTTAGCCTCGTGCCGCTGAATTCCGGTGGCCAAACCAAGCAGGGCCGGATTCCTATCTCTCAGCAATCCAGTCGTCAGCGCCGCCGAACCCATCGGACTAACCACGGTCTCTGCGAGAACGGTGAGATTTGAAGCTCCACTTTCCCCCTTTTTGCGTCCACTTCTTGAAAGGTTTCCGATGCGAATCCGTCATCGATCGTGTCCGTTAATTTGTCTCGTGCCACACCGCCCGCAACCTCCACCGATGAAATTCTTCTCTCTATTTCTGGAGCTGTCTCAAATGGGGGCACGACAAAAGTTGAACCAAGCAGCGTTAAATGGTTGCTTGATTGTCGGAGGCGGCATCGGGTTTGCCTCTCGATCGTGGCTGGTATTTTTCATCGCGTCAGCCGTTTTAGCTGGTCTCAGCCTTCACGGTGGCGACATTCGGCCGAAACCCCGTGAACGAATTCGGTCGTCCGGCAGAAGGGTCCAGTCGAACGGTCCGACTCTTCGGCTTCGTCCACCGGATCGTCGCTAGCTTGGCTCACCCGCTGAACCCCGCGTGCTGCCGAGTTGGCTTCACACGGGATCGCTCCACCACGACAGAGTCCGTACACGGAATGGAGCAACCGTGAATGCCGACGGCATTCACGGTCGGCCGCCAATTTAGATGCGGTCAAATTTTGCAATGAGCAATCCTCGGCCCATCTCACGGTGGGCCGAGGTTTTCTTTTTATCTGACCTACTCTCAGCCTGGAACACCACGGCCGGCAGTCAGTTCATGAAATGGAGTCCAAGCATGTTAGACACACGCGAACTCGCCACCGTCCTCGCGGCGTTGCTGTTCTGGCGCGAAGAAATCTGCCCCTCTCCCCACGAGACGGCACGGCCCTACCTGAAATTGGTGGGGATGGCAGGAATCGATCCCTTAAACAGCGGCGAAATCAAACGACTTAGTGCCCGACTTCGTCGACTATATGACTCTCAGTAAGGCTCCAATTTTCGTGTTTCAAGCAGGATCTGTCAGAATTGAAAGGTCTGTCTCTCGGTCCTGCATCGCCTGGGGCGGGCTAAACTATTCCGGTCAGAACCACGCTTTTACGATTGCTGGCCCATCACCGGCCACTGACCGTGAAGGGCGGATTCTGCCCCCACTTAAACCCAAACGGCGGCTCCGCCTAACTCTTCGAATTCACCCAGACTAGAATGTAACGCGACTTTCTCCAGATCTCAGAGGTTCTTGGGCCATCATGAACAAGGGAAATGGCACATCTCTGGCGAGAAACGAAATTCCATGGAATTTACTTCAAAAGACTTCAAATCGAAATCCGGCTCCTGACGTCACTCGGCCCGCGGCGTAAGACTCCTTCACCTATTGCAGCGAATGGGCAGTACCAAACAAGAGCGACAGACCCAATGAATTAATTACAAGCAACCGGGTTCTGCTCCAAGCATTTAGAAAGCTTTGTATATCATGTCTGAAACGGGAAGCGAATCGGACCAACCGCAGTTCGGGCGGGATTCCAAGGAAATAGCGATCGGCGAATTCACATTCTTCGCGCGCGGTCGCGACGAATTTCTCCAGTTACCAATCGAATTTCGATGGGAATTTACGCGCCGCCACCCGTACTACTTGCGATTTTGGTCGCTGGCTGCCAGTTCGAATCCCCGCAATGTGCAGCCTGAAATACAAGAAGCTGCTCAACAAATGCTGTGGCTGATTAACGTCGTAGGTGACACGTGTCGTCCAGAGCTCAGCTATTCAGAGCTCGACTCGGATCCGCCGGTTGCGGCCTATGCTGGCGGAGCTCTCACCCCGGTTACCTACCGTACCTGCATCGGCTTACTGGGGTTTACCCTGTCACCCCAAAGCCTGGAGGCGGTGGCCCAATTACTACTCGAGACCGCCAATGAGGTCACGAGCGGCGACCAGGACGCGCGACAAAATTTTGTCTTTAGGCAGAGTCAACTCCGGATCAGCGAGCTAGATCAAATTCCGAATCCCGGAGTGATTTCGTTCAGACCGCGCGCTCCGACGCGGGCCATCATTGAAGATCTCCGGAAACACGTCGAAGACCTGAAACAGTCTCTTCAAATTGTCGAAACAAGAAGGCGAGAAGACAAGCTACCCCAATATCTGCAAGTCTGGGATCTCCGAGAGGGTTGGACAGGCAACGGATATGATCCCCGTCGCGAACTTACTTATAGGCAAATCTCGCAACTTATCGGATTAGCAGAAACGACCGTTGCAGAACACCATCGGTCTGCGTTCAGAATAATTTTCGGCCACGACTATGCTCCCCGGGTGTGGTGGGGAACATTGGCACCCTTGAAATGGGAAGCGATCGCCTCTGTTTCCCGGCCGACGCGAGCTCGTCACCCCTTAACGATTCGGACACCGCGTGATGCTCCGGCGCCGCAGCTCCGTCGGAAAGATAGTTCGCTCCTGGAGAATACCGGAATCGCCGATCCGTATGTGGAGTCAAATGCGATTGCAGGTGACATTGAAAGCCAGATCCAAGAGGGCCGCAATGATGAGGAAATCGCAGCAACTTTGGAATGTGAGGCTGGCGACTCGATCCAACTCGTAGCATGGTTTCGTCAACACCTTTCAACGATAGGTCCGTTCAGATTGGCAACCTCGTAGTCGCCGAACGTTCCTAGTTCGGTCTCGTTTCGTCCGATCCGTGAACGACAATCTTATCGATCTCGGGCTCCTTCGAATGGGGGCTTGGGATCGTCGCGCGGATCGACAATGGTTGCAATCGACTCCGAACTCTGCAGGAGTCCGAGTTTTGCTTTCCGGCGAGCAAAGAAACTCACACTCGGCCAGGGCACACCGGAATTTTAAGGTTACCGTGAGGTCACCGCGGAATTCCGTGTGCTCTGCGGCCCAGACCGGATTTGCATTCTCTGCTTCCGGTCGCGCCGGGGACCGTGTCGCTGGGAACGCACACCTCGTCCGCCTCTGACCGCGCCGTTTGATTGCGGCTCGTTTCCCTTGTCATCCATGCGCGATCACCACCGATGTGCTGAAGGCTGTTGGCACGGATGCACCGCTCCCTTGGGCCGTGTCACATCTTTCGCAGTTCTACCGACTCTTCGTGTCGTCGCGAACACCCCAATAGGTCGTCGATGGAGACTCCATGCGCCATCAAGTTGTCAGTCAAAGACTTAAGCAACACATGGTGAAAGGCTGACGGCCGTCAGGAGGCCCCGGAATAACGTTCTCGCTAATTCGTAAGAGGAATAGGCAGGGGGGAGTTTGTTTCCTGATCAGACCACGAATGCTGACATCCATTCCCCATGGTTCAGCGAAGGCGGAGCGTGCGGTGATGACCGACCTTACGAGACAGTTTTTGTCCATTGTAGAGTTTCAACTGGCGACGGGATATTCGGATTCCACGATTCGGCGAAAGCTCAAAAATGGTTCCCTGCCGATGTTCCAGCCGGGCGGGAAGAGAACCAAGATTCTCATTCCCAAGTCGGTTCTTTTGCCGCCCACGCAGACACACCCTGCAGGTAACGCCCCGGTCAACATCCCATTCAAAGATGCTTTTCGTCCGCCGATTTCCTCTTCGCCCCCCTCGAAGCGGCGCGGCCCGAAACCGCGCTGGGAACAAGACCTCTCGCAATTCCCACTTCAACCAATACCGAAGGATTAACATGTCTAAAGGAAAAAACGCAACCCGCGAGACAATTACTTGTCCTCACTACGCCTGGATACTGTATCAGCGTAATGGCATCTACTGCGTGGATGGCCGGTCTAACAACAGCCGATTGGGAAGACGCTCACTAGGCGTCACGACCCGCGAAGCCGCGTTACCAGAATTGCAGCGACTCGACAACAGGATGGCGGTCAAGAACGGCCTGGTTCTTGCACCGGTCGAGATGGCGCCGAGCGAATATCCGATTGGAATTAAAGAAGGCGCCGCGATTTATCTTAAACACACCAGTCGTCCTCAGATCCTCGGTGGTGCGGCGAAATCGACGATCAAACGATACACACCAATTTTCGCGAACTTTGAACAATATGCACTGAAAAAGAACATGCCCTCTTGGAACCAAGTGAAAAAATTGACCATCGAAGATTACGTTTCCGAGCTGGAAGCTGCGGGGCGCTCTGCGGGAACCATCGCGTTGGAAGTGACCGTATTGAAACAAGCCTTTAAACACCTGGCGGAAAACGAATTCATCCCCAAGTCCTCGCGCCTAAAAGTTCCCGTTCGCAGACCTCAAGGCACGACCCGATACTGCTGGCGAGACGTGGAGGTCGCGGCCATGGTGGAATATTGCGATCAGCGAACCGAATTGAGCTGGCTGCGTGCGATTATTATTGGACTCGCCTGCACTGGACTACGCATCTCCGAATTGCTTGGACTGCGCTGGACGGACATCAAACCCGATACCGGAATGGTCTGTCTGACGGACGAGCGGACACGCAAAAAAACGCGTCGGAAACTACGAACTGTGAAAAATCGAACTGGCCGCAGTTTCCCGATTCATGCGGATTTTCGAACCCTGCTGGACGGACTTTCCCGTACGGGAAATTTAGTTTTCCTCTCCGCAGAAGGCGCGGCACTGGAATATCATTTCGTCCGGCAAAAGTTTGTCGATCTCATCATCGGCCCGCTCGCTGAAAAATTTCCCAGTGCAGAAGGGGAGGAGGGATTCGCCGAAGGGCGACTCCATTCGTTTCGCCATTATTTTTGTTCGACCTGCGCGAACTCGGGGGTTTCCGAGAACGCGGTCATGCGGTGGCTGGGCCATAAAGATTCTGCTATGGTCAGACACTACTACCATTTGCATGATGATGAGGCACGACGCCAAATGAGTGGCGTCAAGTTTCTGAAGTAGATAAGCCGCAATGGGCGGCCTATCTTTCGATCCCGGAGGCTACCGTCAGCAGGAACGTTCGACTGAACTCGCTAAACTGAAGAAGGAATTCAGAGCTGAAAAGGAAGTCACAATGAATGACAGGTTGGTTTTGGCACAGTTCTTGACACAGTTTCGATTGTGTCAAAAGACTGTCGCCATAACATCCTATCATTCAAGACGATACGAGGCGGGCCGTGTTGCCGTTCAAGTATCTGGGCTACCCATCGACAGCAGCGATTGAGGCAAAAGTAAAATCCAACCAGCCGTGAGGCAGGGAATTTGTTCCCCGCCTCACGGCTGTCATCTTTTACACACGGGACATCTGGCAGCTACAACGGCAACCGTTCGCCAATCCCCTCTTTGATTGCCAATTCCAGCAATTTCGCCGACAAAGCCAAGTCTTCAATGGCCAGCCCAACGGACTTAAAGAGGGTAATCTGTTCGCGAGAGCCTCGGCCCAGAGTCCGCCCCGCGACGACATCCGACAACTCGCGCATCAGTTGCCAGTCGGTGGCTCCATTTTCCAGTGCCGCACTGAAATCTCCGGCCTCTAACTTACACTGAGCGATACTGTCGCACACGATGATGTCTGACCGTTGGATGGTCGTGACGTCCAGCTCAGCCTTCTCTAAAAAGTTCGAGCCCACCGCATTGATGTGAGTCCCCTCATCCAGGACACGTCCGTCAAACAGCGGAGCGCGGCTGGTGCTGGCACAAATCACAATGTCCTTCTCGGCGGCCGCTTCATCCGGGGTATGTACGGCGACGACGCGGGTATTGCAGTACTCCGACATCTCATCGGCAAACGCTCGCCGGCGTTCCTCGTTGCGGCTGTAGACCTCAACAACTTCCACATCGCACACCGTACACACAGCCTTCAGCTGCGTTCGAGCCTGATGTCCCGTTCCAAACAACCCGACCACCTTGGACTCGGGCCGAGCCATATACGACGTGGCCACACCACTGGCGGCTCCCGTACGCAACTGGCCAAGGTAATCCGCTTCGATCAACGCCAGCAGCGCCCCATCGATCTGGCTGTAAACGCCGACCAAAAATCGAGTCCCAACAGCGGTCGTCGTATAGGTTTTCCAGGCGACCATGCCGAGGTACTCAGCGGCCGCCGACATGGTGTGCAAAAAGATTCCGGGGGCATGAGCCCGCTGTCGAGGAACATTGGAGGCTTGTCCTTCGGCAAGCATTTGAAAGGCCTGCTCCACGACATCAATCGCCAGCTCCATGTCGAGGAGTTCTCGTACGTCGGATTCCTGCAAGTAGAGCGCGCCCATGGGAGAATCCTTCGGTGTTAGCTCGGAGGTGAACTGAATTGAGAAAGGACCGACGGGGAGGACACAGGCAAGTCACCGCATCCTGATTTTCATCTTCACCCATTTGCAGAAGCCTGTCCATCACGACCTGGAGAATCCGCCCCGAAACCCAGGCCCCCGAGCGAGAAGAAACAGCAACCGCGGGGTGGCCTAGGTTGCTCCGCAACCTGGGTCTGCAGGAGACATGTCGTCAACCGGGCATGTATTCTGTTAATTCCAATTTGGATCACAGTCGACTGATTCTGCGTACAAGTTCACATCTGCCTATCTATTCTTTAAGCATGAGCGACCAACGCCGCGAATTCATCGACCAGCGATACGTCTACTTTCTGACGTTCTCTGTTTATCGTCGTCGGCGATTGCTCGATTTCGATCATCCCAAGCGGATTGTCCTGGGAATTCTGAACCATCAGCTCGAACAGATGCAGGGAAAATGTGTGGGGTTCGTAATCATGCCAGATCACGTGCCTGCTCTGCTATGGCTAACCGGGCCCGCACGACTTACGGCGCTTCGTTCACCGCTGGAAGCGAATGAGCAGCTTCGAAATCCGCAAATGGTACTCCGATCGCGCACCGAGCGACTTTCAAGAGTTCGGACCTGGGGACCGGTTCTGGCAGCCGAAGTCCTATTGCTTTCACCTCAATTCTGCGGGCAAGATCCAAGAGAAGCTCGAATACATCCACCTGAATCCGCAGCGCGCGGGGCTGGTGCGACGAGCTGTCGACTGGCGATGGAGCTCCGCACGCTGGTATTTGCAGCAAAGATCAGTCGGAGTGCCAATTAGCTGGATTGAATGACAAGCAAGCAGGTGATTGGATCAAGTGTGCTTGATTGCCTCCTGTAAACCCAGGTTGCGGAGCAACCCGGAGCCCCCCTGCAACCATACATCCGCGTATGGTACTATCGTATCAGATTTCAAGAATTGAAAGAAATCTCAGTTAGGAAGCTCTATCGATTCGGTACCTGCACGAGTTGACAGGCCTTCCCAGACATCTTG
>JAZKFE010000431.1:16276-19865 GCA_040386595.1 Planctomycetota bacterium
GATCAATACTGTCGCCTACAAAACTTGCGTGGCCGTCCATATACAAACAATTGACGCCTTGGGAATGGAAACTTCTCGCAGCAACAATTCCAGGAGTCCCCGGTAACCTAATCGGCCCGCTAGAGCAGTCGGCGTTCGGACTGTTTGGCGTGTTGGCGTGATTGTAAAGGGTGGTTTCGAAACCACTGTAGAACCAAAATGAGCCCGAGTACGGATAGATGCTGCTGGATGGAATACTTGCTTCGCCTAAACTGCACACAGGAACCAATTCGTCTGACGTTGGCGATGGATTCAATGCATTAAACCCGCTATCCCAATAGTCCTTTTTTCGGTCAAATCGTCCTGATTGGCCAGATCCAATGGTTCGTTCGCTCATAGCGATCGTTGAACTCAGTCCGTCGCGAAAATCAGTTGGACGAAAGTTTTCGAGTGATGCAAATGCACCATGGCCACCGTGCGGAGTAAGCACACTTTGAATTGACGAAGGTTGACTACCAACGTTGAGTCGATAGTTATTGCCGGGGTATTCCTTGACGTTGGCTGGGTCTGATGGACAGATAAACGCGGGCAATCTCGCTAGTTTGGCAGTTGAATTCCGCGCCGGATTTCCAGCATAGTCCTGCGACTCTAAATAGTCTCCATAAGGCAAGTCAAATTGGATGGTCGAATAAACTGACGCTTGATCTAAGTACGGAAGTAGATAGATATGTGCAGAATAGTGTAAAGACGAACTTTTGGGGTTCTCTGATTGGCTTTTCAGAGCACTGGGAAAATAGGCAAACGATGCTTCATGCCCATGAAGAGCTTGCCCCAAGCTTGAGAGCCGCGAACTGCAGACGATGCGCCTCTGGCTCTCTCGAGCCGTCAAAACCGCAGGAATCAAGATTGCTAAAACTAAAGCGATGATGCTCATCGCCACAATCAATTCGATTAGGGTAAAGCCTTTGGAGCGGTCTTTTCTGCCAAGGGATCTATGCCGATTCATTGAAATCATCCTCCGTGATGTTTTACAATCTAGGTAACCCAAGCCGAGATCGTACAATTACTGACCGCTTTTTACTTTAACAGCTATCGGAATCCTGCCGGAAAGTTTCTTCCCTTTGATCGATGCAATTGCCGCACCGTTGAGTATCTCTCGATCGTCCGGGCAGGTTGCGATGATCGAGACCCGAAGGCGGGTTGGAGAAATGATTTCTGTCTTGAGTGTCGGCTGAAACGATGCAGGCTCAAACGTCCATTCAACATCTTCTACAGCAATTGATTCCCTTGTAGCGATGATGAACTTCCCCGAGACTCCTTCATTCCGAACTCCGTCCAGAACCAATCCCTTGGGGACAAAATCAATTTCGGGCTGCACCTGCCATGAGACATTCAGCATTCTCTTTTCATCCCGGCAACCCTCAAATACGAATTCAATAGGTGCAAGAAACTCTCCAGGTTCCGAACCAGCACTGACTGAAACTGAGAGCTCCGTATCAGCTCCGACTTTAACCGGAAGCGGTGCGTTGAAAGCCACAGCAACTTCGGACCGCGGGCATTTCCAACCGATGATACGGCATTGGGGATGCGACGTCGGATCAATCGATTGTAATCGAACCATCTTCGTAGCGACATGTTTAGATGCCATACTGTTGAAGTCGAGTCTCACTGCGTCAAACCCGAAAGGGGAGACGCCAATCCAGTTTGCTGTAACATCAACGGTAGGGCGAGTGATGTCGTTTGAGTGTATTCGGACAACACTAGAACGTATCCCTGTGCCAATCGTCTTGACTTCTAGGGTCAGTTGTGCCGTACCCCCTGGGGCAATAACACTACTTGAAATCTCCGGAAGTGTACACGCACATCCACTCTCCGTTTTCAGAATCTTGAGTGGTGTCAACCCCCGATTTGCAATTGTAATCTTGCGGAACGGCCTGACGGAAGCATCGGTTGAAACTCGGCCGAGATCAATGTTTTCAGTTTCCACCTGAATTAGCGGTCCTTGAAACGCGCGGCTTTCGGGGGTCGACTGCCTACACCCCACGATTGAGAAAACTGCAATCATCGCAGCGATTCGAATGGTCACGTAAGGAGCCTTCTGTTCGCGTGTCATTGGAGCGTGATTTTGCCCTCGCTCTACTAGCTTGGTGCGGCGAAACACACGAGTCGACCTTGAACTATCAGCACAATAACTCTTTGTATGCGTAGCAGAACTTCTTGTACTGGTTCACGACTGCCGTCAAAAATTCCAGATTGAGTGTCCGCGGCTTTCCCAGAGTCGCAAAGCGTCAAATGGCATGACAAGCAATCTAGGCCGTTAATACAGGCAAATCGGAACTCGCTATGACTCAAATCAACTGAAGCGGGCCTGGAGGAAAATGCCGCTGCTTAGGTTTTGTCGCTCAATGGAATTTTTGATTGGGAACAACCTTAGGTGCGAAATGGATGCATGTGTGCGGACTGAATGTTGGTGAGGAGTACCTACGAGTTCCTGAGCTTTGATTTCCACTGCCAGGCGACTACGGATATCGCAAGTAAGGTGAGAATGGATACGGTCCATGTAAACCAAGAGGACGAAGATTGAAGTTGCTCTTCCGGCACGAGGTTTTCCTTTGACAGAAGCAACGCTTGATTGTCCCACTGAGAGAGAAATACGGGAATCGCAAGTTCGGAGGATGTACGAGGTGGGTTAACGACATGTACCGAATCATTGTTGACATCCGCAATGAGCACAAAATGCCCGCTATCCAAATGGGCAATACAGCAAAATGGTCGCTGGCGTTTCTTGAGATTGTCTAGGCTGGTCAGGACCGGAAGCGTTTTCATGCCGTACAGAGTTGCAACCGTTCGCAATTGCTCTATTGAATAGCCGAGCTCGCTTGCCGGCCCAAGTCGTCGCTCAACCTCTTCGAAAGATGCCACTGGAAAATCGAGTGCCTTCAGTGCCATGTATAGGCATTGCGCACCACACCGTAGATCAGGGGTATTTCGAGGCGGCGCAACGGTCGTTTGAGAAAGAGAAATGAACAACAGAGAGTAAAGAATCCCCATTTTAATCACAACACGCCTACTTTCTCTCTGGTGGTTTCCCGAAGCCTCGCTTTTTCAATTCGGGGACGAGCTTGTCGAGATCGTTATCTAATGTTTCGCCTCCATGTCCGAATCGGTAGCGGCGACGCACCTTCGAACTGTTGTCGTACACAATTGTATCACCGGAAAATTTAAAAAACTTCTCGGGTGTGAGATAGGATGAAGCCCAGCTTGGATTAGGGTTAAAGTCCGTGACAAGAACCTCAGTCTCGTAATCGGGAACCACCAAACTATCCTTGCGGGGGGGGTATTGTTCTACGCAAACCATTCGTGTTAATCGCCACTTGTTGTCCAAGGTGGGAGCCCACTCATACTTAATTCGATTCGCGAGGCCTGGGGTTGGTTTAAAACCAGGCGTTTGCTCATACCCAAATTCACATAGGACGACATTCCATCCCTGGGATTTCGAGAAGACAATCTTGCCTCTTTTGCCGTATTCTACCGATTCTCTCTCTAAGGTGATTAAATCACCTTCCTGAGTCAATTTGCATCGAAATGTATTCGGAGGGAACTTCTCGCG
>JAZKFE010000431.1:19875-21822 GCA_040386595.1 Planctomycetota bacterium
ACGTGTACACCATCACGCTCGACCAGGCACTCGAACTTCTCGCGCAAGAGAAAATTGCTCCAAGGAACTGTCCCTTGATATTTGAACCAAATATCTTGTGGGCGTAACTGCCAAGGTCTATCAAGAATCATTGGTCGCGAAGCTTTTATCTCATACTGAGGAGATGGGCCTTTTCTGTAGATAAAATCACCTTTGTCACTAATCAGCCGCGACGACTGACTCTCCATCGGTAAATTGTTATTGACACCTTTGCGTTGGTCAACTTCCGAATACTCCCAAGCGGTTGTTATGCCATCCCATCGCACGAGAGATTTGACGACTTGAACACGACTGCCATCAGTCGATTTGAGCGTCCAACGTCCATTCAGCTCTCCTCTGGGGAATAGGCTTTCGTTTGCCAATTGCTGAGTATACAGGAGCTTCAATAACTCTTGGTCTCCGTCAACTTCAATCAGTTGATTTTCGGTTCCCAATATTGCTAAAACAAGGAAAAGAGCAATTTTCACGTGTTCTCCGCACTGGTTTCGCTATCTCCGCACAAGCCTCATTCAAAATTTAGAATCTGTTGAGTGCTATTAGCCTGGAGGTCCGAGCTGTTCTGTTGATTCTCGTTGCATAGATGCCAACCCGGCGATGTCAATCGAAAGAAATCGCCGAAGACATGGCAGTTGTAAGCCCAGTGGCCGACTACGGGCACGAGTCCTCACATATGTTTTGATTCTGAGTAGTGAGAACCACGAAAAGGGTTGTAAAGCATGCCCCTGTCATAAAATCGCGAGCACACTCACGAAACTCTTTGCAGACAACTGTTGAGGTACCGTTCTCGCAGGCATCACCAGTTGAGACTTTGGTGCAAGTTAAGTTTTGGGCGGTCGAGATCTCAACCTCTCCTAGGGAGCCGCCGGAGCAAGCAAAAACGTTCGGACAAAAGACTGAATTGTGATCGTAAAAACACTGATATTTTAATTCGCAGCATCTGTTGGTGACGGTACCGCCGCCAAAAATACGGGCGGATTCCAGATTGGTTAAGGTACGAGTCGAATTCACCGAAGGAAAGGTAAATCCTGCAATTGGGCTTGCCAACAACGCGATTAGCGCAGCAAGACAGAGCATTGAAGATCGTCGCATGCTTGTTCTCCCTTAATATTGAAATACGATTCGGTAAACTCGGGGACACTGTAAAGCGATGTCGGGACATTCTAAATTTGGACAGATTGTATACTATAAAAGTAGAGCACCCTAGAAGTGTATGTGCTCATTACTAATCCTATGAGATTGCATAGAGGTAACTAGAATTCTGATGACTTAAACAAACCGATCACCACTGCAGCACAAGTGCACTATTCAAGTGGATTGTGCGCAGGTGAATGACAACGTGTCAAGGCTTGTGCCAGTAGTATTTGGACACAAGTGGAAATGTTCCAAATTCCAGTAAAACGCCTCCATTCGACGCGGCCGGGTGGCTCAGGTTTGAATGTTCTATGAAGTGAGATCGTGGCGCTGCTTTTGCGGCAGGGGGGGCACTGGCTTGGGCGTCAGAACAATGTTAGGCCGCGGCACTGTTTCGCAACTGTACTCAGTCGCTAAGCAGTGGTTCCGGGAATGCGCAATTTTCCCTGAGCACTGCTTAGGTGCGGCGAGTCTGTCGTGCCCCAAATTCAAGCCAACCGCGCCGTCCCGAAACAGTGGCACGAGATGGCCGCAGAGACCCTAAAGAACATTTCCCCGGTGGGGTTCTTTGAGGCGCTTAGAGGCGGGGCTGCTTCTTGCGGCTTTTCTTGGTGGCCTTCCAGATGATTCGGGCGTGGTCTCGGTCGAGACGGGCCAGGTGATGGCGGCGTACGTCGAGGTTGCGGAGGGTGCCGGAAGGGGTTTTCACCAGAATGAACGGGAGGCAGACGGAACGGACCTTTAAGGGGACGCCTCCCTGCTCCGGCATGAAGGGGA
>JAZKFE010000432.1:0-12277 GCA_040386595.1 Planctomycetota bacterium
CTCAACCTTCAGCTTCTTAGAGAGATCTGGCATCCTTGCCTCCTGAATCGAGAACAACTCCCTCGGGAAACATAGAATACACGAGCCTGACATCTTGCAGTAGACGGACCAGTAGGTCAGGCTGTGGCTGACAGCTTGGAAAACAATGTCGGCCTCGCCCGATTTGTCGCAAAATCTCGAATCAAATGCGGTTGTTCGCTCCGTAGAGTATTGCCGCCAGGCACAGTCTGACCTACGGGTGGTGGTTGCTCACGCATTACAAAAACTCCTCTGGATGGATTGTACGATGTGGCGCACAATACTGTCCGCCCTGCCCCACGCACTCTACAGTCATTGTGGGGGGAGTTGTTGTGCAGTCCGGATGTAGTCGGAGGGCCGGCGTTGTTTGAAATATTGCAGGCTGAGTTGTCATGAGCTGTGTCAGTGAGCCCGTTGCCCTCCCATTTGGTATGTACTCAGAAGCTGAAGAACGCGCGAATCGTCTGACGCATGGTCTGGGATTTGTGCTCAGCGTTTGCGGGGCCATTTACCTGTTGGCGACGGCATCGACTCAACACGGGTGGGAACGTACGTTGGCCTGCATGCTGTATGCCGGTAGTCTGTCGGCCGTGTACGCCATGTCGACGTTGTCGCACGGCCCCTTCAGCGAGAGTCGTCGTGCGTTGTTTCGTTCGCTCGATCAAGGGTTCATTTACCTGTTGATTGCCGGATCATTCACGCCGCTGGCTGTGGCCTATCTGCCGCCGTTGGTTTGCTGGCTCATTCTCGGGGCCATGTGGACGATTGCCCTGACTGGCTTCGCCGCGAAGGTCTTTTTTGCGCATCAAGTGAACGCCGTCTCGGTGTGGGTTTATGTCTTGCTGGGGTGGATGCCGATTCTCGCCACGCCGTGGCTGATCGGAACGGTTCCTCTCAACGGCTTACTCCTAGGATTGGGAGGGGGGCTGTGTTACACCGTGGGGACGGTCTTCTTGGTTTTCGACAATCGAGTCGCCTATTTTCACGCTCTGTGGCATGTTTTGGTGATGGCCGGAAGCACCTTACATTTCCTCACGATTCTCTGTTACGTGGCTCGGGTGCCATAAGTCCGTTGCGACTGATTTCGGACGACTTACCTGCGGGCCGTGCTCCAGCCACCACAAATTTCCATCCGCATGCGACTGCACCAAGTGTATTTCAGCATGGGCCAAGATGGTCATCGCTAGCGGGGTTGCGGGACCCAAACACCCTTGAGGTCTCGGGCGGCCTTCTCGTGGTCTTTCCACCAATTCTTTGAGAACCTCCAAATGGCGCGTTAATTTGGTGTGATCTGTGGAAAAGAATCTGGTACCGGAGCGATGCAACTTTTATGTCAGAGCCTCAAACAGAAGAGCGGCATCAGAAATTTTTGCGAGCGTTTACCACGCATGAGCCTGTCATTCGGGCGTTTGTGCGGCGGTTAGTTCCCTCACGGACGGATGCGGATGACGTCCTCCAAGAGGTCGCGATCGTCCTGTGGGAGAAATTCGACGACTTTCGTGAAGATGGGGATTTCCGAGCCTGGGCCTGCGGAATTGCCCGATTCAAAGTCCTTTCCCGGCTACGAGATATGAGCCGGGATCGGGTTGTGCTGTCGACGGATGTCATCGAGATGATTGCCACGAGTTCGTTTGAAGACGAGTTTCGACTGCAACGCGAGCGAGACATGCTGGAGTTTTGTTTCCGGAAGGTCTCCCCGAAAGAGCAGGAGCTGCTGGCGAAGGCCTACGATGCCGACTCGAAAATTCAGGATGTCGCGGCATTGAGCGGACGATCTGTCCGTGGTTTTTATCAATGGCTGTATCGCATGCGGCAGATGCTGTTGAATTGTATTGAGCGGGAATTGGCCAGGGAGGCGCGGTCGTGAGTTCGAAATATGAGTTCCAAGAACTCGTTCAGCGATATGCCGACGGCCAGGCTTCCGCGGCGGAGGTCGAGCGACTGTGCCAAGAGCTACGCCACAGCGCGGAGGCCCGTCACAGCTTTATCACGCTGATGAATCTCGAATCGGCACTCGAAGCCATCTCTGCCGAATGGGTTGCGGCCCATCCTCTAATCAGACCGACGGTGCTGCCACCGCGTCCGCGGGTGTGGGTTCGCAAGCGGTATCTCGTGGGTTTTGCCGTCTGCCTGACGTTACTGATGGGGAACCTCTGGTGGGAAAGCTACAAGAACCGGGTGTATGCGACGGTGGAGAATGGAACCGGCGTTCGCGAGCTGACGAATGGCGCCCAGCTGCGGGACGAGTGGATCGAGATTGCCCGCGGAACGGTGGAATTTATCACTCCCACTGCGGCACGGATTGTCATTGAAGCCCCGGCGACGTTTCGCTTCGAGTCTGCTCAGCGGCTTAATATGACGCGCGGTCGGTTGGCTGCGGACATCCCTCGTTCGGCCAGAAAATTCACGGTGGTCACTCCTTCAGGAGAAGCGGTGGACTTGGGAACGAAGTTCGGAGTGGACGTACCGCAGTCGTCCGAGGCCGAAATTCATGTGTTCCAGGGGGAAGTCATTGCCCAGTCCTCCAACGGTGGAAAACGTCGGAATCTGCACACGGGGGAAGCCTTTCAGTTGAAGTCGGGGGCGGGGGCCGTCAGAGGATTGCGATCGGCGGCGTTTATCCGGCCGGAAGAAATCGATTCTCTGCATGCGGCGCTCGGGGCTGGGCAGCCGTTGCGATCGGATGAGGCTCTGCTTAAGTTGCGGCAAGATCCCGCGCTCATCGCCCTGCTCGACTTTGAATCCGACAACTCGCCGGATGGAGTTTACGACTCGGTGCAAGGTCGCTGGCCGGGGTCTCGTTCTGCCGAATTTGTACGGCCCGGTGATCATATCCGCCTGAATCTGGGAGCTCGTGCCTGGCCGCAGCTGACGCTGGCGGCTTGGGTTCGGCTCAACCAGTTTGGAAAATCGTCGCAGTCTTTGTTGTATACCGACAGTCGGAAGCACAAGACCGACGGGCAAGTGCAATGGATCGTCACAGATCAAAAAGCCACGCAATTGATGGTCTCGGGTAATGTGCCCTCAGCCGGATCCGATCTGCAATCGACGTCCACCACTTCCGATTCGCCCGTGTTATGGGAACAGGGGCGCTGGGTGCATTTGGCGGCTGTTTATGACACGTCGAAACGTCGTGTGCGGTTTTATCTCAACGGAAAGTCTGATGGCGAAACTACGATGAAAGAGGCTCATCCCCCGCGGCTGGGACAGGTGGAGATCGGCAACGGCGATCAGATCGACCGTAAACTCAGTGGTCGGATCGACGAGTTTTTGCTGTTGGGACGTGCCATGGGGGACGCGGAGATTCGTCAGCTGTATCAAGACGGAAACCCCTATCGCTAAGCTGAGTCGAATCCGCGTTGCGAGTCTTCGCGGGAGCTAAGCCGACTAATTGCGGGCGAGAAATCATGATGCAGGCGAGCCGGGCTGCGTAAGTCTCCGGATTCTTTTGCGTGGTGTATTGCGTTGCGCGGTTCGATGGCGGAATCCCGAGACTTGCGCCGCCGGGCTCGCCTACGAAGTTGCCAAGAACGTGTTGTGGGACGAAGTCTGAACGCGCTGCAACCTCTCGTTCGGTCCGCTCATCCAGCTTCAAAAATCTGGGTTGCCCACTGCTATTTTCCTGTCCGCCCAATGTCTCGAACACACAGTTAAAGGGGCATGGCATCATGCCTCAAACACGAAACTGTGGTGCATGAGGTGGTGTCCTTTAGATCGAGAGAAGATTATTTCACTGCGGCGTTGACCGGGGTTGAGGGCTGATGCTTGAGCTCCAGCAGCAATCGCGTCGCCGCATCGACCAGTTGCTCGCCCGATCCGGGGGCACACCGCGTCGCCAAGCCTTCGTAGGCGCCTTCAGGATATGCCCGCAAATTGGGGACATAGCCGATGGAGCGGTTGGCCAATTCGTGAATCATGGTGTACCGGTAGGGGGACGCATTCTTGAGCGCCAGACCGAATTCCACGAACATTTCGCCCGGCAGTCCGACCCAGGCCAGATCGGGCCCCAATGCAATCACTTGCACCTCGGCCTTAAACCATTGTCGGCCTGTTTCGTTGTAGACATCGAGTTCGCCGTCGAAGAACTTCGGAGCATTGTTGTGCTGAGCCGCCATGGCAGCTCCCTTTTCTCGCGGCAGATCTAGTTCGACGATCTTGCGGCCGTATCGCAATGTCGAGCAATCCAACTGCTGCATCGTGGGGAACGTTCGCAGTGTGGCCGCCGCCAGAACGGCACCGATCCGGGCAGATTCTTCGTGACCTTTGACCCTCCGTGGATTCTTGGGATCCAGCAGGCTGTAGTGATTAATATTTCCAGCGGCCCCGATGGCAAACAGACTTAACATATTCGAACCGCGGGCCGAGCCCAGGATTTGATGTAACGTTCCGGCAAAGTCAGCCGTCGGTGCGGCTCCGCCGTCTGTGTCGAGATGCAGAGAGAAATTGACCAACGTCGCCAATGGAGCTTTCTCCGGTGACTCGAAGTAGACGACCCCGACATCGGGATCAATGGGCCCCGCTGGACGAACAATCTGCTCATGGAGTGCCGGATCATTCTTACCCGGGTTGGTCATGACACTACCGTCCTTCATGACGAATCGGCGATTGAAACTAATCGTGTCCTCGAACCCCACTCCCGCCAATCCGTGGGCGGGTTGCAGGTTGGCGTGAGATTCAATCACCGCCTGCGCCATCTTCTGCGGTAGACCGGCGATATAGTCCAACGCCTTCTGTCGCGCCTCTGGATCGACGTTCTTGAGAAAGCGGGCGCGAATCTGCGGTGCGGTATGGGTGTGCGTGGCGCTGATCATGATGGCGTCGGGATCCATCCCCGTTTCTGCCACGATTAACGCCCGCGCGGTGTCGAACATGTCGTTGGGAATGCTGGTCAAATCGCAGGCGGCGATCGCGGCTTTTTTTCCGCCACATTCAATGACGATGGCGCGAACACACAGCGGATCGTGAGCCACCTCAGACAGCTTGACGAACGGACGGCTCATCGGCGTCAGCATCGGAGTCCCCGGCACCGGGGTGATGTCGACGATCGCTTTGCCGATCCGGAGCTCACCCGCGGCCGCGGTTCCTAGGGACGATAGGAACAACAACGCGATCATGGAGCACTTCGCTCCCGATCGCGTATACGGAGCCCGCCGCAGCGAGTCCAATGTCGAAGGCCGGAAGTCATTCGTGCTCAATTTCGAATCCCATCTATCGAGGGTTAGCATCTGAAGTCGCGAGGTGAGATGAAACGGGAATTCCAACCGGCGATTGCGGATCGCGTTTAGTTCACGGTACGAATGAGGACTCTCAAAGAATCTCCTCGGACGCTCACTCCGATGGTACTTTCGTACTCGCCTCAAAAAGCGAGTCGCTCTGGGGTAAAGGTGCTTCAAACACTTTCTGCCTCAGTAGGCCTTCAGAAATACTTGTAGAGGCGAGCCCGGCGGCGTAAGCCCCGGGATTCCTCGTAAATCCTCAGATTCACCAAGTGACGAAGAATCCAGGGGCTTACGCCACCCGGCTCGCCTGCGCGGTTTGTTTTGCACGTCTACTTAATAATTCCGCCGGAAGGGGCGACTTAACACGCTTTTTTGCAGTACGAGAAGAAGTTTCCATTGTCCCCCCTGGCCGGGTCACTTGGCCGGCAGCATATAAAAAAAACGTGAAGGCAAATTTCCTTCGTTAAACGCTGCTCCGAGTCCGGAAATCTTGATGGTGTCAGGCAATTCTTTCACTTAATAAAAGACATCTGGGTGATTCTGCCGGACGGTGAGCGTGGAAGATTTTCTGGCAGTTTATGCACGACGATGCCTGACGCGAACGTGACTAATCTCGCGGTAGAGATCGCCAGTTTTTGATGCAGCTTTGACGCCTCGTTGTTAATTGTTGGAAATCGTTCGCGAGAGTGTTTAGGCGCTAATCCGCGAGTGTTAATTCCTCGTGAATAAAAGGGAATAGGCCAGCAGGCGTTGGGCTTTAGAAAGTTCCCACGATGATGTGGCTCCAACTTTCCGAGCAATCGCTGGTCCTTGGTGTGGCTGAATACCCATTGGAAGGAATGCATTTTTGAGAACTTTCAATCCCCGAAGTGTGATCGGCGCTGCTCTTCTCATTTCGATGGTGGCGCTGGGATGTGGCAGTGGAGTTGACGATCCGTACGATCGGGTCGGCTTCTCGGGAACCGTGCAGCTGGACGGGGCACCCATGAAGAGCGGGTTTCTGTATCTGGAGCCTTTAGAAAAACAGCCCACACAGTCCTTTGCGGTCATTCAAGACGGCCGATTTGAAGTCGAACGGGCGGCAGGTGCGGTGCCAGGACGCTATCGGGTGGCGATCATCCTGGATGAGTCCTCCGAGCTTCCCGAAGGGGTTGATCCGCAGACTCCCGAAGGGGCCGCGATCGCGGATCGGCTTTCCAAGAAGCCCGCCGCGAAACCGCTGCACCCTTCCTACAACGTGAGTTCGAAATTGGTTGCTGAGTTGCAGACAGACACAATAAACGAGTTCGATTTTGATTTGAAATCGAATCCGGAGAAGTAAACTGATGTGGTGCACCCGCTCGTCCGTGAGACTCAACTGTTTGCTGTCTGTTTCGAACTGACATGATTGATCGAGTCAATTACAGCCTTCTCAATAGCTTTTTGGGTCCATTCATGAGCTCCTTATTCCAGACGCAATCGAAGGTTCCAATGACTAAATCACGCCGAGGTTTCACATTAATTGAACTCCTGGTTGTTATTGCGATCATCGGGATCTTAATTGCATTGCTACTTCCGGCTGTGCAGCAGGCACGAGAGAGTGCTCGCCGCATGCAATGTGTTAACAACCTGAAGCAGATTGGATTAGCACTGCATAATTACCATGAAGTGCATAATGTCTTGCCCCCCGGAAATCGCAGTACGCTCTATGCCAATTGGGCACTCTATCTCCTTCCTTATTTGGAACTCACCAATCTCTATCAGACGTGGGATTTCAATAATGGAGTCCTCGGTCGCACTTATACGACGGCGCCCAATCTCGCCGTGGCCCAGACCAGAATCATCGTTTATACCTGCCCGTCTGATATCCGACGCACCAACGTGACATCCGCCGTGGCACCAGAAATTCCGCATCACAATTATGCCGCTAACTATGGCAATAGTTGCCTGGGGCAGCAGACCTCGGTGACCGGGGTGACGTTCTTGGGGGCTCCATTTGGGAATGTTCAAACGGACGCCAGCGCGACCGTGGCCAATCGTCCTAATAACGGCTGCATTCGATTTGGGAAGATTACGGATGGAATGTCGAACACCTTGCTGATCAGCGAGATCGTTCAAGGCTCGGGCTTCAACGGGGCGACCAAAGCCGATTTGCGGGGGCGCATTATCGGCTATTCGGACGGCGGCTACTTCACTGCCCAGAACACTCCGAATTCTCCCACGAATGACGCCGAGAACACGAACTACTGTGTGCCGCCGATCGCCACAGCCACCCTCACGTTTGCCAACCCGGAAAATCCTCCCTGCAGTCAAACGAATCAGTTCAGCTACATGCAGCGAGCCTCTCGCAGCCGGCACCCCGGTGGAGTCAATTCACTCCATTGCGACGGCTCGGTCATGTTTCATGGGAATTCGATTGATCTGAATGTCTGGCGAGCTGCCGGGGCCACTCAAGATGGCACCGTGATCGGTGAATTGTAACACGCTGCCTCGCGGTGAGTGTGCGTCCTTTCGACCGACCCCATGCAGTCGGAATGTGTCGTGCAGGTTTCTCTTGAGAGTCGATATGCCAAGTTCTGTTTGGCGCTGATAAGGATTTCAGAATGATGAGTTCTCCGCTTCGTGGATCGATCAGCCGGCGAAATTTTCTGGTTGCTGGCGGTGCGTTGGCTGTTGCCGGATTGTCGTTTGGCCACACTGGCTTCGCGGCGACTGTCGAACGCAAGCGAGTCCTGCGACTGGCTCATCTGGCGGATATTCATGTGATGCCAGAACTGCGCGCGGCCGAGGGATTGGCGGCGTGCTTGCGTCATGTCAATTCCGTTGAGGATCGGCCCGATCTGATTCTTACCGGTGGAGATCACGTCAGGGATTCGTTCAAAAGCCCGCGTGAGCGGACCGCCACGCAATGGGATCTCTGGTCCAGTCGATTGAAAAACGAGAACTCGATTCCCATTCGCGCGTGCCTGGGGAATCATGACATTTGGGGCTGGGATAACTCTAAAAGCGGCACCAAAGGAGATGAACCGGGGTATGGTAAGAAATGGGCTTGTGACGTTCTGGGTTTGAATAAGCCCTACTACAGCTTTACTCAAGCGGGATGGCATTTCATCGCCCTGGATGGTCTACAGCCCAATCCGTATCCCGGCGAGTTCTCTGCATTTCTGGATGAAGAACAGTTCGATTGGCTTTCACGCGAGCTAGCGAGCGTCCCGAAAACGACGCCCATTTTGCTGTGGACTCATATCCCGATCGTCTCGGCGGTCGTGAATCATCTGGCGTTACGAAAGTCGATTCATGACATCAGCACGCTAGAGGCCGGCCACGTGCATGCCGACTCTGTCCGTCTGGTGGCGCTGTTCGCGAATCATCTCAACGTGAAAGTCTGTCTGGCAGGCCACTTACATCGCATCGAGCACGTCGAACTCAAGGGCGTTCGACACTACATTAACGGTGCGGTGTGCGGGAAATGGTGGCGCGGTGCCAACGATGGCTATCCCGAAGGGTACGCAGTCGTGGATTTGTATGACGATGGATCTCACGAGAATCGATTTGTGACGTACGGCTGGAAGTCTGAGTTCGTCGAAAAGTCGAAGTAAGGTTTTTCCCACAGGATCGGGTGTGCTCGTCAGGCCCGTTATCAGCCTCAAGACAACTCTGTCTGCCCTCAATTGGGGGACGAAGCTGACAAACGGCCGCGCATTGGTATGTCCAGGAGACCGTAGGTTTGTCTCCTGATTGATAGTTCGTCGTGCAATCTGACCTGCCGACGATCACGGCGAAGCCGAATCTCAAGGTAACCGCTGAGCCTACTCGTAACCCCTCTGCGGCGACGACACCCGTTCCCCACTGCCCTTTTGAACGGGAAAAACCTAAAAAATACTCATTTGGGATGGATGGTATCGATCTTGCATTATTGGCCCACCGCGGGTGACCGCAAAACACTGAGCATCGATTCCAGCTGGCCATGCGATGGCCAGACGCTTCCAATTCTTGCGGGCCGTGGGAATTGTCGTCATGTTACAAAAACTACCAATTGTCTTGGTGACTTTGGCCTTAGCCAACACATCGGTATTGTGGGCGCAGACGGAGTCGACTCTCCCTCGAAAATCGGCGCAACCTCGCGAGGCCATCCAGCCCACGACCACCACCGCACCCTTGCTGAAGCCGAAGCCACCGCTGGATCGAACGCCACGGTTGACCGACGGGGCAACTGATGAGGAAGGAAACGCGCTGGAGAGTCGCGACGATGGGGTGACAGGCCCGGTGGAAGTCCTGACCAATCGGCCGCGAACCTCCACCGCCGTATTACGTGGTCGTAATCCCGATCTTGTCGTGGCGACGTGGATTGCTATCGCCAATCATGAAGAAATTGCCTTGGCCGAACTCGGAGCTCAACGCGCCCATACGGCCGCTGTCCGTGACTATGCCGCCGCGATGATCAGTGAGCATCAAGCGGCCATGGGGCAGTTGCGGCGTTTTGCCCCCGAGGCCATTCATCAAGACTATCTCAATACGAATGCTCGCGATGCCCGGACCGAAGAAGTTGTGATTCGCAACCGTAACCTTCCGAAAGGCACACCGGCGGAAGTTGGTCCCGTCATCGATCGACTCGCCGATGGCCAACCCCCGGAACCTGACCTCGCTCCGGGGCCGACTCGGACGACGGAAATTCGCCCCAGATTAGGTGCCGAAGCCCCGGCTGTCGCGGCTCCCGAAATCCGCATTGCCCTACCGGCGGGACGTGATTTCAATATCGTGCAAGTTGAGCGAGCGCTGGCTGTTCAAGGCCTCGCGTCCAGCAAGGAGATGCTGGCTAGCAAGACGGGGCCGGAGTTTGACCAATGTTTCTTGGCACAACAAGTCGCCATCCACAAGGCTTTGCGAGATAAGCTGATCGTCTATCAGCGGTATACGACCAGCGACTTGGCGAAGGTCCTGGCCAGTAACGAACTGGCAACCGTCAGCCATCTGACTCAGGCGAACGAGCTCTTGAAGAATGTCGTCCAGCCTGTGCCGGAAGCCCCGTTGCCTAAGAATCCTTAATAGTCCATTGCACAATACCAGCCTCTTAAAACAACAACCACTCCGTGGTGACTCAATTCGGAATTGAGCATCCACGGAGTGGTTTTTTGCATGCACTTGAAGGGTATTTTGACTATGCATCTTTGCGATTGTGGGCGAGCTGCAACCTGGGAATCTGAAAGCTAAGTCCCACCGCGAAGGCGATCAACAGGCCGAGTCTGACGACTCCTAAGATGGGGGCTTCTTGGCTGGCTGCGATCGGGTGAGCTGCAGGGAGTCTGGTAAGCGTCTCGGTTGTCGCAAACACCATCAACATCAGATAGCTGGCCGAGTAGCTGATCGTTTCCACATAATCTCTCAGTCGGCCGAATGTGGTACTATAGCTCGCCAAAATGCCGGTTGTCAGGATGCCCAGCGTCACGAGTGACAGCATGTGGCCCACTCCAAATGTCCCGTGGCGGAAGATGCCGAATGCGGTCAGAGTCGCGACCAGCATCGTGCCCAGGTAAAACTTGCCCAGCGAGTTACGGGGATTGATTTGTCCGTCTCGCCAGAAGGCATAAGTTCCAGAACCGAGAGCTAACAGACTGACGCCAGTGTGGAAGAGGCCGAGGGAAGACATGTTTGTGCTCCTGATAGATACACGGTCAACTGCGGACCGTGCTATCGAGACGATAATTTGAGTTCCGTTGAGCGCTGCGGTCGAGAATGAATTGCTGCCGAAAGTTGTGCGAATGGCTGTTTGACGATCAACGTCGCGAACTAGCGGAGTCCGCCCGAGATGGTCAGTGTTTCACCAGTTAACCAGCTTGACCCGGGGGAGACGAGGAAGACCACAGCCGGGGCAATATCCTGCGGTTGGCCGATCCGGCCGAGCGGAGTTTGGACCTCGGTTTGCGAGCGGAACTCGCTGTCATGAATCCCCGTGGAGTGCAAGCCGTCGGTCTCCACCATCCCGGGGTTGACCGAGTTAACTCGGATATTGCGGGGGCCGAGTTCCTTGGCGAGTGACTTGGTGATGGCATCGACTGCGGCCTTGGTCGCACTGTAGACCGACGCCATTGCTGGGGCTAATGTTGCGACCACAGAACTGATGTTGACGATGTTTCCGCCCGTGGAACCGAAGTGTTTGACGGCTTCTTGAGTCGTCAGAATCAGGCCCAGCACATTCAAGTCAAACTGCTTGTGATAGTGCTCGATGGTGATCGCTTCCAGCGGAGCAAACTCATAGACGCCGGCGTTGTTGACCAGGATATCGACCTGGCCGAAGGCTTTTTTGGCTTCTGCGAACAGGCGTTGGATATCGGCTTGCACCGCGACATTGGCCTGTACGGCGACGGCCCTGCCCCCTTTGCTGGTGATCTCCGCCACCACCCGGTCGGCCCCGGCTTTGCTGGATGAATAGTTGACAACCACGGCAGCTCCTGCGGCGGCCAGATGCAACGCGATGGAAGCCCCGATGCCTTTAGAAGCTCCGGTAACAACTGCAACTTTGTGGTTCAGATTCTGCGACATGACTCGGTTCCTTGCTGCTGACGGCGATTTGATTTGGTGAACCTGATGAACCACCGTGTGGTTCGTTTGTTTTGTTTGTTGTATGGTTTCACCTGACAAATAAGCTTACCGGGGCCGCAGGCCGTTCTTACAAGGAATTTGTTTCATTCACCGACTCTGCAAAGTTGGGAGTGCAGCATGAACAAAGAAACCCAGCTCACGGGCATTGAAGTCATGCCGTGTTGCATGAGAGCGGAAGAGAAAACCGGAATGATCTCTCGCAAAGGCGCGAAGACGCCAAGATGCAGGACGTTCTGTGCGGTTGAGCTCCGGAACTTTGCGCCTTGGCGTGAGATCATCTGCAATTGCGAAGAAACTCGTGACGAACCAATCAACCCATATCGAGTGCTCTGGAAACGCCAACACCCCTGCCGGGGCAGAGGTGTTGACGAACATCAGATTGGTTCTGTATCCCGTAGCCTGACTCTCCGAGTCGGGTTCTTTTTCCGCGGAAAGACACCCGACTCGGAGAGTCAGGCTAC
>JAZKFE010000433.1:0-10646 GCA_040386595.1 Planctomycetota bacterium
TTGTCTTTCAAACCAACCCCACAGACTTGCAATTTTCACCAGAGAAGAGTGTTAGCCCAAACAACGTCGAGGCCAGTTTTTCCAACTCCGAGCCTCACCCTCCCAGCCATCGGATGCTAAATTCACCGCATAGCATTTATGCGAAATCGCTCTTAATAATTAGCATCCAATCGGGATGCCATAAAATAAAATCAAACAAAACGCAAACTGAGAGTGAGCTGCCACGTGTCGTCTGTGGGCAAAGTTTATCTGGTCGGGGCAGGGTCGGGTGATCCCGGTCTGATTACGGTCCGTGCGGTGGAATGTCTGAAGCGGGCCGATGTCGTCTTCTATGACGGCCTCGTCAATCCGTTGTTGTTGCGGTACACGTCCGCGACGGCCGAACGGACCTGTCGGGTCAATTCCGTCGATGGCCGAGCCCTCCCGCAAGGGGACATCAACCGGCATCTGGTGGAAGCGGCGTTGTCGGGCAAGACGGTTGTGCGGCTCAAGGGAGGCGATCCGTATCTTTTTGGACGAGGCACTGAAGAAGCAGCGGCACTGGTCGCGGCGGGGATTCCCTATGAAGTTGTCCCCGGGGTGTCCGCGGCTCTGGCGGCGAGCGTATACGCCGGGATGTCGCTCACACATCGGGAGTTTTCTTCCGCCGTGGCGTTGGTGACGGGGCACGAAGATCCGACAAAAACGGAAAGCCATCTCGATTACACGGCCCTCGCGCAGTTCCCCGGGACGCTGGTCTTTTATATGGGGCTGCATCGGTTGGAAGCGATCACCGACGCGCTGACTCAAGCGGGAAAGCCGGCCGAAACGCTCGCCGCGGTGATTAGTCGTGGCACCTGGCCGCAACAGCGGACGGTCACCGGGACGCTCGCCGATATTGCGTCGCGCGTCCGGCAGGCCGAGCTGCACGCTCCGTCGTTGATCATCGTGGGAGAATGCGTCCGGCTGCGTGATTCCTTGCAATGGTTTGAACGACGGCCGTTGTTTGGATTGCGGATCGGGATCACTCGGGCCGAGGCACAGGCTTATGAAGTGATTGACCGCGTCGTCGAGTTGGGGGGCGACCCGGTTCTGATGCCGACGATCGCCATTTTGCCGCCTGAGGACTGGAGCGAGGTCGATGCTTGTCTGCAGCGTCTCGACGGCTACGACTGGATCGTATTTACCAGTGCGAACGGCGTGCGGCAGTTCTTTGGTCGTCTGTGGTCTCAAGGGAAAGATGCTCGTCGACTGGGGCAGGCGAAGCTGGCCGCCATTGGTTCCGGGACGGTCGCAGCACTGGCGGAATTTCATCTCCAGGCCGATCTGGTTCCCGAATCTTTCCGGGCCGAGGCGTTGGCGGACGTCTTGAAACCGCATGTGGCCGGAAAGCGTGTGCTGTGGGCGCGAGCCAGCCGGGGACGAGATGTACTACCGACAGAATTGCGAGCTGCAGGGGCGGATCTCGAAGAGGTCGTTGTCTATCAGAATGTCGATGTCTCGGCGTTGCCTGAGGCGGTGATCGCCGATATCGAGCAGGGCCGGCTGCATTGGATTGGCCTGAGTAGCCCGTCGATTGCTCGTAATCTGGCGGACAAACTGACGCCGGCGGCGCGGGCTCGGCTCGGTCACGACGTGAAGCTGGCCAGTATCAGCCCGGTGACGACTGCAGCGGCTCAGGAGGTCGGCTTGCCGATCTCTGTCGAGGCGACCGTTTACACCTGGGAAGGGATCTTGGACGCCATAGTCCCAGTTCGCTCCGCGAACAGAACGCAATCGCAGTAGCCGGCCGAAATTCGCATTCAACTTTAGCGCGGAACCCACCTCGCTACTGCGAGCGCGTTATGTTCGCGGAGCGAACAACGACTCTGCTTCAATTCCATTCGGACAATTGTCGGCGGGCTTCGGCCAGTTGGAATTCGATGGCGTCGGCTTCTCCCTTGGAGGCTGATTTCAGACACGTTTCCAAGAGGTCGACGGCGGGGCCGGGGCGATTGGCTTTGACGGACATCAGGCCCAGGTCTCGGCGTTCTTCGTAGGAACTGGGCTGCAGGGCGGCCAAACGATGCTGGACTTTCCAGGCTGCGTCCCAATTCTCTTGCTGAGAATACAGGTTCTTGAGGTTGTTCAGCATGCGGATGATGATCGTCCGTGATGACGCGGGCTCGAGAACGGTGAGGGCTCGTTCTTCGGACATGCCGGTCGTCAACGTGACTCGCAACAGCATTTGATCGAGGTTGAGTACGTCACCGTCTGAAAAAGCGTCGATGAACAGGGGGCCGTCCACGGCTTCGTAGCGGGTCATAAAATGGCCCGGTGCGGCGACGCCGTGCAGTCCCAGGCCGGCTTGATTGGCGACCGCCATGTAGATCACCGACAGGCTGATCGGGATGCCGCGGCTGGTTTCGATGACGCGGTTCAGGTAGCTGCTGTCGGCCTGCAGATAGGCGGTACGGCTGCCGGTGATGCCATGCTTGCCTGACAGGCATTCGGCCAGCAAGCCTAAGGCGTGTTCTTCGCTGGGGGCCTGCAAGATGCGGGGGGCAATCTCACTGGCGCGGCGGGCAATCCAATCCTGAGTCGCCGAAAAGTCGAGTTGCGGGTAGGCATCACGGGCGAGTTCTAAGGCGGCAGTTGTGAGTTCCACATCGTCCCGCCGTGCCAACAACTTGGTGAACTCTGCATCTTTCGCAAAGTCAAAGTCGGTCAACATGATGTGCCCCATCTGCATTCATCCCTGCTCTGTGATGGCTGGTTGGATTGAACCAGACTTCTACGAGTTCGGTGGTCTACTGCGAATTATAGGTTTGCAACCTTCCCGCTCCTATACCTTTCTTGCCTAGATCCACAAGTTGCCCCGACGTCTCAGGACGCCTCACGGTCGTGATTTCGATCAACGCAAGTCTCGTCTCGGTAGTCGGATGCTACCAGTAGGAGAAATTACTGGGCGAGATTGCCGATCGCTCGCCAGCCCGGCCAGAAATCATTTTGACACTTAGCGAAGGTTGCTGAAATCGACCCGTTTCGGCCCAGATGAGTCCTGGGGCCGCTCGCAATTTGGACTGCCAATTCGAGGACGTCTTTGGTCTGGCGGATTGTTCCCGAACGCAATGATCTCTGGTTTTGTCTCTATATAGAGATGAAAGGCTTGGCTTTGGGATGTGAAATTGGTTGGTCGGCGGGGAAATGGCGAATGTCGAATGAATGACCAAGCCCGAATGACGAATTTTGTAGTCGCTGCCCCTGAGGTGTTTGCTGCTGTGGATCAAAGGGGTGAAGGGGAGCAAAGAAGGTAAAGGGGCGCGAAGGGAACAGCCAGTTGGTGGTGGTCCAGATCTGGCGATCCCATAGATGAGTTCGCCGTTCCGAGCGATCACAGATCTGTAGGATGATCAACTCGCGGTTTGCTGGTTACCCCTCTGACCAAAGAATTCAAAGAGAGCAAAGAATCGGGCGAGTATCGTGAGTGAATCCTGACGTGCCACTGGTTGGTTCGGATACTGTCTAACTGTTTGTGATATCAGAAGATAGGGATTGTCGGGCATTCGAATCGTTGGGAGGGTGAGGCTCCTGCCGAACCGCTTAGTCTCCTAGGCCCGAAAGACCAGGCGGTTCGGCGGGAGCCTCACCCTCCCAGAATCGCTTGCAAAGGGAGCAAAGAAGTCAAAGAATTGCGCGGGGTGATGTTAAAAAAACTTCGAATCCACCCCTTCTCACGATGATCTTGTTTGCTCGTAGATCGGCCGGGTGATTGTCAGACCTGTCGTGCGGGTCGTAGGGGCGTTTTTCAAGGGGGGGCGGGCGGTGAACGTCCTTTGCCTTTGACCAGCCACAGAGCTTCGGCTTATCATGGTGGGAACATAAAGATTCGTTTGTGCGTTCGCGGTTCGGCACTGGTGTCGAGGCCGAGCACCGAGTCGGGGACTCAGGAGACGACTGATGAGATTGGCCAGAACTCTGCAGGTCATGGTGGGCGTGGCGTGCGTCACGGGAAGTGCCGCCTGGGCACAAATTCCCTCGATTGGCGGTACCTCTCCTCAAGCCGTTGTCCCGGGGCAGACGCTGGCTGTCAAAATTCGAGGTGGCAATCTGACCGGGGCGACCCAGGTTTGGTCGAGCTTCCCTTCAGAAACGACTCTGGCCGCGGATGTGGCCGATAACGGCAAGAATGCCGCTGAAGTCACGTTTGCGTTTAAGGTGCCCGCTGACGCTCCCGTCGGCGTGCACGGTGTCCGGATTGCCAATCCGACCGGTATTTCCAACCTGGCGTTGGTGATGGTCGACGATTTGCCGTCGGTCGCTCAGGTGAAGCCCAATGCGACGCCGGCTCAGGCCCAGGCGTTGACGGTACCGGTCGGGGTCGACGGAAACGTCGATACTCTGTCGCGGACCTACTACAAATTGACGGCCGCTGCCGGGCAGACGCTGTCGTTTGAAGTCGTTGCCCGTCGTTTGGGATCTCCGTTGGATCCGATGCTGCGTGTGCTCGATTTGCAGGGGCGAGAACTCGCCTACAGCGACGACGCTCCCGGTTTGGGCGGCGACTCGCGGTTGACTTATACCTTTAAAGCGGCCGGTGAGTACTTGGTCGAAGTTCGCGACATCCGTTTTCAGGGTGGGCCGAATTTCACGTACCGGTTGCGAATTGGCGATTTTCCGTGCGTCACCACTCCGTATCCCCTCGGGGTTAAGAAGGGTGGCCCGGCTCAGCTGGCGTTTGCCGGCTCGCGACTTGATGGTGCGGCTCCCGTGACGGTGAACGTGGCGAACGAAGACCCTGCGACTTGGGTGAATATTGGGGTGAAGTTGCCCAATGGCACCGCCAGCGGATTCGGCAGCCTGTCGGTCGGATCGGGTGAAGAAGCGATGGAAGTCGAACCCAACGACGAGCAAGCGATGGGGACTCGAGTGAACCTCGGGGCCAGCATCAACGGCCGCTTTGACAAACCGGGCGACATCGATCGCTTCATTTTTACCGCTAAGGCTGGGCAGCGGTTCCTGTTCTCGGGGATCACTCGTCAGCAAGGATCGCCGAGCGACCTGTTTGTCCGCGTGCTGAAGGCCGATGGCGGCCAGGTGGCGGCGGCGGATGATAGCGGTGCCAATGAAGGTGTGGTCGATTTCAATGCCCCGGCCGATGGGGATTACACGTTGGTGGTTGAAGAATTGACCAAACGTGGCGGGCCGGAGTTTGCCTATCGCATTAATGTGGAACCTTTCGTGGCCGGGTTCGATCTGGCGTCGTCTGCCGATACGCTGAACGTGCCGTTGCAAGGAACCGCTCGGTTTGCCGTGACCGCCGTACGCCGTGGCTATGACGGGCCGATTGAGTTGAGCTTGGCCGATGCTCCCGCTGGAGTGGCCTCGACCGGAGCCGTGATTGGCGTGGGACAGACCACGGCCGAACTGACCGTTCTGAATACGGGTGCTGCACCCGATGGCAAGATTTATCAGGTCAAAGTCTTGGGCAAAGCCAAGATTGGCGAAGTCGAATTCACCGCTCAAGCGTCTGTTTCCGCAGCCCAAAAAGCCGCGTTTGCGGCGACCCCGCTGCCGCCGCAAGTGGTCTCGCGAACGATTGCCTTGGGGACGAATCCGCAGCCGTTCTTCGTCCTACGAACGGAGCCGGCGGAAATCGTCTTCGGTAAGAATCTGACCGCGACGGTCAAAGTGAAGTCGATCCGCGCGGCTGATTTCCCCGAGGCCATTACGGTGGCTGTTGAACCGGCACAGAATGGACTACCGGCTGGCGTGACCGCCGCGGTGAAGCCCATCGACAAGGATAAGAACGAAGTCGAGATTGTCTTTACCGCCAATGCCCAAGCCCCGCTGGGCAGTTTCAGTGGTGTGCTGATTGGTACGGGTAAGAAGGGCAATGACACGGTTGTGCAGGCCGCACCGGCTGTCCGTCTCGCCTTACGAGCTCCGTTCTCGCTGAAGGCGGAATTGGGTGAGGCGAAGATCGTGAAAGGGGCGATGTTGAAAGGGAAAGTCGTCGTCGAACGGAACCCTGCGTACAACGGTCCGATTGTGCTGACATTTGCGAATCTTCCCAAAGGGGTGACGGCGGCCGAGGCCACCATTCCAGAAGGGAAATCTGATCTCGAAATCACCCTGACAGCCGCAGCCGATGCCCAAGTTGGGACGATTGAGAATCTAAGCATTAAAGGTGAAGGGACTGCCGCGAACCAAAAGTTTGCGGAAACGGCCCCCAACACCAAGTTGATTGTCGAGTAGTTTGCGGTGTCTGGGATAGCTCCGGTTGCGGATAGGATTCTTTCAAATCTGCGGCCGGAACCCGGAATACCGTTTAAGCGGAGATTGATCTGTGTTAAGCTCAATGGAATAATCGAAGAGTAACCAGCGAGCTTCCACTGCCACCGCAGTCTGACGGCACCTTGCCGTAAGGCTGCAGATCCTGCCCAAAACAACCCGCAGGTTGACTGACTTGCCCGATATTTCCTGCCGTCAAAGAGATGTGCAAACATCCCTTTCAAGCAGGATGCATAGAGATTGGCCCCACCTCGCGGGCCCCATAACGCCGCCTTATAAGCGTCCCTCCCACCTCAGACGGAGAAATCCACTTATGCGACGCTGGATCATGTTATCGTTGACCTTGGCCTGTACCGGGCCGGGCCTGTTGTTTGCTGCCGAGCAATCGGGGATTGATGTTGGAACTCCGACCGAGCTCATCATTGATCCGGCTAAGTTCGAATTGAACGGATCACGGTCGCAGCAGCAAATCATCGTGACGGGCAAGTATGCCAACGGTGAAATGCGCGACCTGACTTCAGTGGCCGTATTCACATCGTCGGCAGATGCTGTGTCGAAGTTGGATCGCTCGGTGGCTAAGCCGGTCGCCGATGGTTCGATCCAGATCACTGCGACGGTCGGTGCCTTGAAGGCTGTGGCCGAAGGAACCGTCAAGAACATGGCTCAACCGACTCCGGTGAGCTTCAAGAATCAGACCATTGCCGCCTTGTCCAAGGCTGGCTGTAACATGGGTGCCTGTCATGGTTCTCCCTCGGGCAAGGGTGGATTCCGCTTGTCGTTGCGAGGCTACGACCCGGCTCTCGACATCATGACCTTGCGGACCGAATTCTACGGTCGACGTACCAATGCTCTGGAACCGGCCGAAAGCCTGTTGCTGAAGAAGCCGTTGATGGAAGTGGCTCACGGTGGCGGTCGTCGCTTGAAGAAGAACGATCCGGCTCACCGCGTGATGTACGATTGGGTGTCCGAAGGCTTGCGATTAGACGCCGCCACCGAACCCGAAATCGTCAAAATTCAATTGCTGCCGGAAGCCCGAACATTCCAGCAAACCGCCGGTCGTCAGCAGATGATTGCCATGGGGCACTTCAGCGACGGCAGTGTGCGGGACGTGACTCCGATGACGGTCTTCACCTCGTCGAACGAAACGGTCGCCAAGGTGGATGACAATGGTCTCGTGAATAAGAACTCGCGTGGTGAAACGGCCATTCTGGCCCGCTACCTCGACAAGATGGCCACCAGCTACATCACCTTCCTGGAAGAAGTTCCTGGCTTCGCTTGGAACAATCCTCCAGAGAACGGTTTTGTCGACGGATTGGTATTTGCGAAGTTGAAGCAATTGCAGATTCTGCCGTCGGACGTTTGCACCGATGAAGAATTCCTCCGCCGCGCTTACCTCGATACGACTGGCCGCCTGCCGACCGTTGCCGAGACTCAGGCTTATTTGGCCAACACGGCTCCCGCAAAGCGCGATCAACTGGTTGACCAACTGGTCGACAGCGATGACTTTGCCTCGTTCTGGACGTTGAAGTGGGCCGACGTGTTGCGGTCGAATTCGAAGAAATTGAACGCCACGGGAGTTCACAAGTTCCGCTTGTGGATTTACGAAGGCATTCGCGACGACAAACCATTCGATCAGTTTGCTCGTGAGTTGCTGACCGCCAAGGGGAGTGCCTACGAGAACCCCGCCGCCAACTACTGGCGTGCCAGTCGCGATCCTCAAGATGCGACCGAAACGACCGCTCAGCTGTTCCTGGGCATCCGCATTCAATGTGCGAAGTGCCACAACCATCCGTTCGAACGCTGGACTCAGGACAATTACTACGGCATCGGTGCGGCATTCGTCCGCGTTGGTCGCAAGCCGACGGCTGATGCCAATGAAGAAGTGATTTTCGTCAATGCAGGTGGCGAGGTGACTCAGCCGCGAACTGGCAAGACGATGAAGACGCATTTGCTGTTGAAGGGTGACGTGGATGTGCCCGATGGTCAGGATCGTCGTGAAGTGTTTGCCACATGGTTGACCGCTCCTGACAATCCATTCTTCGCCAAGGCGACCGTGAACCGCATCTGGGGTCACTTGCTGGGTCGCGGTATCGTGGAGCCGGTGGATGACTTCCGTGATTCGAACCCGCCGTCCAACGCTTTGTTGCTCGACAAGTTGGCCCAGGAATTCGTGGCCAACAAGTTCTCGATGAAGTGGGCCGTGAAGACGATCATGAAGAGCCGGACGTATCAGCTGAGCTCACGCAAGAACCAGTTCAATGCTGATGACGAGATCTATGCGTCACACGGGACGACTCGGTTGTTGTCGGCCGAACAGTTGCTCGACGCGATTTGCGCCGTGACCAATGTTCCCGAAACCTTCCCCGGTTTGCCGGTGGGAACACGGGCGACGGAACTGCCCGATCCCCCGACCGATCACTACTTCTTGAAGATCTTCGGTCAGCCGCAACGTGAGATGGCTTGCCAGTGCGAACGGTCGAGCGAATCGAACCTGTCGCAAGCGTTGCAGATGATCAACGGC
Source organism: Planctomycetota bacterium (assembly GCA_040386595.1). Lineage (GTDB taxonomy): Bacteria > Planctomycetota > Planctomycetia > Planctomycetales > Planctomycetaceae > JAKFVC01. The sequence continues at coordinate 8,774 of JAZKFE010000433.1, forward strand.
CCTGTGGTTCACAACAAGTTGCGTGACAACAATGGCCGGATTGCTCAGTTGATCACCGCCATGAAGTCGAACGAAGAGATCGTGGCGGAACTCTACATGTCGGCATTGAGCCGGAAACCGGTGGAAGGCGAAATGACTGCAGCTATCAAGCACATCGGTGCTGCTGCCGATCGACGCCTGGCATTGGAAGACGTGGGTTGGGCGATTCTGAACTCGAAGGAGTTCCTGTTCCAGCACTAATCGCTGGCCAGACCGCGTGATTGAAATTGAAACAGCCCGACAGCAACGTCGGGCTGTTTGCATGCGTGGATAGGATTTTTGCTGGAAAGAAACGCGATGCCGTGAAGGACTTTGGTCCTCTGGGAGGGTGAGGCTCCCGCCGAACCGTTAAGTCTTTCGGGTCCCAGGAGACTAAGCGGTTCGGCAGGAGCCTCACCCTCCCAAATTTCTGCACGCCAGATGTTCACTTGGGCGGTCCGTATCCGTGAATGGTCTCCCGCAACAAATATGCATGCACCGACTTACACATCCAGCTAATATGGAACCCTGTGAACTCTGGCACGTGGGTTGCAAACGATTCGGGAGCAGCATCTTCAGAGTCGTGTGTGGCTGGTGATTTCTAACCGGTCTCTTGCGTGGAAATCATGGTGAAAGGCAGGCCGCATTGATGAAAGCACCCTTCGACATCGCCGTGGCTCATCAGTTTTTCTCGGCGGCGTGCTTCAACGCGGCGTGGACTTTGATCGATCAACCTGAGCGTACAGCCGACGACAACGAGAAAATGTTGGCGCTGGCCCATGCTTCGATCTGGCATTGGCGTGAGCGGAAGGACTGCTTGCCGAGAAACTTGTCGATCGGATACTGGCAGCTGTCGCGGGTCTATTCCTTGATCCGTCACGGTGAACGAGCCCAGCATTACGGCCAGTTGTGCCTCGAGATCAGTGCTGATGAGGGGCCGTTTTTCTTGGCGTATGCTCACGAGTCGCTGGCTCGCGCGGCTGCGATTTTAGGTGAGCCCGGGGCGATGTCCGAGCACCTCGACCGGGCACGACAGCTTGCGAAAATGGTCAAAGCGGCGGATGATCGAGAGCAGGTGCTGGCCGATCTGGATACCATTGCACTGCGCGTGGCGTGACAATCCCCCAACTTACAGGTCTTTTTGAGGAGCGGAATATCGTGAGTTACGGAGATCCCCGCTACGAAGGCAATCCCGGCCGACAGATGATGTCGCGTTTTGGTGCCCGGCTGATTCCGATCGCGTTGGGTTTGGTGGTTGTCGGCTTCACGATGGTCCGCGGCTGCGAACGGGGACCTTTTGGGCGGCAGCAGGTTCTCGCTGTGCGGGGCGAGCAGGAAGCCGCGCTGGGGGCTCAGGCCTTTCAGCAGGTGTTGAGCCAGGCGAATGTGGAAGGGGACGGCCCGGAAGTTCGCGCGGTGGAAACGATTGCCCGCCGGCTGATCAATGCCGCCTCCAACCCCGCGTTTCTGCAGGCTGCCGGTATCCAGTCGCAAGATTTCGATTGGAAGCTACGCGTCATTCGCAGTCGTGAAGTGAATGCCTTCTGCTTGCCGGGGGGCAAAATTGTCGTCTACACCGCGATCATTCCCGTGGCCGAGACCGATGCTGGCTTGGCCACGGTCATTGGCCATGAGATCGGGCACGCGCTGGCGCATCACGGCTCAGAACGCATGGCGACTCAGCAGATGGCCCAGGTCGGGATGGCTGCCGCCGGTGCCGCGATGGGGGATATGGACCCTCGTCAGCGACAAGGGGTATTGCAAGCCATGAATGCTGGGGCACAGTTTGGGATTTTGAAATACAGCCGAACGCACGAGTCGGAAGCCGATCATCTGGGGATCCTGTTGATGGCTG
>JAZKFE010000434.1:0-7725 GCA_040386595.1 Planctomycetota bacterium
CTCGATTTATCGATGTGACAGGGTCGGGTGAGACCAAGCACATCATGACGCTCAACGAAGCCGAGCTGAAAACGCTCAAGGAGCTGCATGCGGCGTACGGAATTCGTGTTGCCAGCATTGGTTCGCCGATCGGTAAAATTAAGCTCATCGATCAAGAGGACGGCTCACACAACCGGTTCGTCCCGTTCGCTGACTACCTAGCCAAGGACGTGCAAACCGCGATCGACCGGGCGACATTCCTGGAAACGAAGTTGATCCGCGGCTTCTCGTTCTATCAGCCCAAGGGTGATGATCCTGCGAAATACATCCCGCAGGCCGTCGACCAGATCGGCCGGATTACCGAACGCTGTGCGGCAGCGGGCGTCGTTTATGGCCTCGAAGTCGAAGCCAACTTGATTGGCCAGAACGGTCGTTTGCTGGGCGAAATTGCCAAGCAAGTCAACAGCCCGAACATGGTGCTGATTTTTGATGGCGGTAATCTCAGTTGCCAGAACATGAACGTCGTCGAGTGCTTCAACGAATATGAAGCGATGCGACCGTATCTGGGCTGGCTGCACATCAAGGACTATCAAGTCGATCCCAGCCTGCCGTGGACCGGTGTCGTCGAAGAAGAACGGCTGCGGAATTTTGTCCCAGCCAGCTTGGGTGATTCGGGGCATGAACGCATTCTGCGCGACCTGCGACAGCATCTGCCGGAACTGAACGCCAGCATGCAGAAGATCGGGGCTCCCGGTGTGTTCTTGGAGCTCGAACCCCACTTGAAGGGTGGCGGTCAGTTTGGCGGCTTCAGCGGCCCCGATGGTCTCGGCGTTGCCTGCCGCAGCCTCTGCTCGGTGCTCGATTACGTGCAAATTGATTACGAACTCCGCACGTTCGACCACATCCGCCGAGCCCGCGGGTTCTGAGTAAAAGCTAACAAAACCTCTGCAGTCATTCAGAATCCTTGTGAAAGACAAGGATTCTGAATTGCCCACAACCGGTTTTGTTAGGGGGCTTTAAATCATCGACAACGAACTCGAGTCGGAAGTCACCGTTTAACATCATCCTGACGAGAAAAGCGTCAAGAAATTGAGACCATGAACTTGCAAGGTCTGTTGGAATTAATTCGTTGCCCCAAGTCCAAGGCACTGCTCATCCATGACGGCGACTGGCTGGTCAGTTCTGATCCAGTCTGTCGGCTGAAGTACGAGATCAAGCAGGACATCCCCGTCTTGATCCCCGAAGAGGCCGTCGAAATGAGCCCCGAGGATTGGGGCAACGTGATGGAAAAGCACGGCCGCAATCGAGTCACAGGCCAAGCCTCGTGATCGACGAGAAGTTGAGTGGATAGATCAAAGCGAATTCGCATGATGACGACGTACATGTAAGAAATCGGCCCCAAAAACAGACTCAAGCCCGCAATCACACCAAGGGAACCTGCCATGACTTTCCGTCACTCTGTGGCTTGCTGGCTAGTCTGCTGGGGCCTGTTAGGTTTGGGATTTTATTCTCCGATCTGGGCCGAAGATGAGGCCGCCCCTAAAGCGCCCCCCGCGAAAAAAGCGTCAGGCAAGGCCGGGCCGAAGTATGAATTTCGCAAGCAGCACGACCCGAACGGGATTGGCAAGTTCTACATGGGTCGCGAGATCGCTCATGTGATGGGTTTTGCCGGAGCCATCTGGCTGGAACGGGCGGAACGGGAAGATGAAGAGGCTCCTTCCAAGCTAATTGAAGCCTTAAAGCTGCAGCCCGGCCAGGTCGTCGCTGATATCGGTGCCGGCAGCGGGATCCTCAGCGTGATGATGGCCAAGCAAGTTGGCGAGACCGGCAAAGTGTGGGCCGTCGACGTGCAGCAGGAAATGCTCGATCTGCTGGATAAGAAGCTGGCGGAGCAAGGGGTCACAAACGTTGAAGGTCGGCTCGGCACCGAGAAATCACCGCGGCTGGAACCGGCATCGGTGGACCTCGCCATCATGGTTGATGTCTATCACGAGTTCGCCTTTCCGTATGAGATGATGTCCGAGATCTCCAAATCATTGAAGCCCGGCGGTCGCGTCGTGTTTGTTGAGTACCGCAAAGAAGACCCCAACGTCCCGATCAAGCTGGTCCACAAGATGACTCAGGTCCAAGTCAAAAAAGAGATCAACCAGCCCGAGTTTCTGCTGAAGTGGAAAGAAACCATCGGTACGCTCCCCCGGCAACACGTCATCATCTTCGAGAAGCAACCCGAGCCCGCTGCGGACAAGCCGTAGAACTTGGGCGAGATGATCTCACGCAAAGGCGCCAAGGCGCGAAGTCCTGGAGTTCGACCGACCCAAACGTTCTTCCTCTTGGCGCCTTCGCGCCTTTGCGTGAGACAACTCCTACTTTCCGGCCATTCCCAGTCTCAGCTTGCAACACAGAATTCAACGGTCTAAAAATCGGTCTTGTCGCTTCGGGCAACTCTGGATAGAGTCCCGCTTCTCCACATCTGCCCGTCTTGTTTGCCAGGCGAGTATCCTTGCGATACGCCGTCCTACAACTACCACCCATCCGTCTGCAAAATCCCCACACTTTCATTTGATCGCCAACCCAATTGGGTTTGCTGGTGCATTCCCTTCACCCGTGAGTGAATTTCATGGACAGACACTTTATGCGTCGCAGTGCGACATGGGGTTTGGTCGCGACCGTCCTGACCATGTGTGGTTGCTCGTTCTTTCCCGAAGCTCTTCAACCGCAAAACCTCCAGAAACTGAATCGCGGTCCGGCTCCGTCCAACGACCCGTTCTTCTCAGTTCAGGACCGCACCCCGAATTACCAGCAGTCGAACCATCAAGCGGCAATTGATCCGTTCCATGCAGCCGACGACCATGTAATCGACGATGCCGGCTCGGGCTATCAAGCCGATTGAACTGGATTTCGTACCGCAACGATCATTCTGACTGTTGCGATGTCGTGCCGCCCGCGTGAGATTTCTCTCCGTGGGCCGTACGGAGATTCTTATTCCGTCCGTCAAAATTCTCGCGTAAGATGCGGACGTGCGGAGCCCACCGCGGCTGGGTTCGTTGTCACTCTTGAGGGGCCTGCAGATGGCGACACGTCTCAATCAAACGGGTGCGATGCTGAGCATCGTTCTGACCATTGGCATTGCAGCACTGTGCTGGTCGATCCCGACCGAAGTTCAGGCCAAACGGCTGGTCGACAAGCGGCAAGAGGAGAAATACGCTGTGGAACGAAATGCGATGGTCGACAAGTACATCGCCGCGGAAGGCATCACCAATGAGGCCGTTCTGAAGGCCGCGCGAACGGTGCCGCGACACCTGTTCGTCACCCCGCAATTTCGCTCGAAGGCCTACATCGACCAGGCCTTGCCCATCGGCCACAAGCAGACCATCTCGCCCCCCTTTATCGTCTCGTACATGACCCAGGTCATCGATCCCAAACCCGACGACAAAGTTCTGGAGATCGGTACCGGCAGCGGCTATCAGGCGGCCATTCTGGGGCAGATCGTCAAGCAAGTCTTTTCGATTGAGATCGTCGAACCACTGGGAAAAGTCGCTGCGGAACGCTTGAAGGAACTGGAATACACCAACATCCAGACCCGCATCGGCGACGGCTACAAGGGCTGGCCCGAAGAAGCTCCGTTCGACAAAATCATTGTCACGTGCTCCCCTGAAAAGGTTCCACAACCTCTAATCGATCAGCTCAAAGAGGGGGGCAAAATGATTGTCCCCCTGGGTGAACGCTATCAACAGGTGTTCTATCTATTTGAAAAGCAGGAGGGCAAGCTGGTGCAAACCAAGTTGTTGCCGACCCTGTTCGTTCCGATGACAGGCCAGTCCGAAGACCAGCGGAAGGTCAAACCCGACCCGCTGCATCCTCGGATTCGCAACGGAAGTTTTGAAACCTTAATCCCCGAAACGGCGACTCCGGAAAACTGGCACTATCAACGCCAGCTGACGTTGATGGAGGGCGGGGCCCCCGATGGAAAGCATTTCGTCACGTTCGAAAATGCGGAACCCGGCCGATTCGCCCAATGCCTGCAAGCCATGGCCATCGATGGGCGGAAAATCGCCTCCATCAATGTTGCGTTGTCCGTCAAAGGCACACAATTGCGACAAGGCGAATCCGTCGATGAGCAGTCCGCGCTGGTGATTAACTTCTTCGACGCCGAACGCAAGCCGATTGGCTCGGTGCATTTAGGGCCGTGGCAGGGGACCTTCGACTGGCAAGAAGTCAGCAAGGAACTACAGATTCCAGCCGCCGCTCGCGAAGCCATCATGCACGTGGGCCTCAATGGAGGCCTGGGCAGTTTCAGCGTCGACAACATCCGCCTGACAACAGCCCAGCGCCGCAACTAATTCTCAACGGATGGGTAATTTTCGTACGCCCCCGGCATGCCGAGGTCACCCAGATTTTCGAATCTGGGTGAGCGTAGCGAACAAGAGGCTGCGGCTTCTTCGAACTCACCTCCAAAACGACGTCGCCCCGCAGGGCTACGCCGTGATGGATTTTGAATTTGGTGGTGTTTCGAGGCATTGGGAGGGCGAGGCTCCTGCCGAACCGCTAAGTCTTTCTGCTCCCAGTAGACCAAGCGGTTCGGCAGGAGCCTCACCCTCCCAGAATCCTTCACGGCGTCCCCCCTCATCGGGGAGAACCGTTTCACAACGGCCAATTATCGCTGTTGATTGCGACGAAGTTCGGCGACGGACTCTTCCAATTGCCGCTGGTGCTCCTGCAGGCGAGCCAACGCCAGTTGATGCGTGATTTGTGCCGCCAGAAAGTCTGCCATCGCCAGCATGACGATCCAGGCGACCAGGATCAGCATCACGCACACATACACGAAGAATCCGCCGGGAGCCCGTTGCCAGTTGATGAGGTGTTCGTTGCTGCCGTGCAGCAAGAATCCCAGGATGGCGATCATCGCCGACGATTGCATGCGACGGCGATATTGCCGGTGCAAGAATCGTTTTTCCCCAACGCCAATCTCTGCATCGGCTTGCTGCTGGTTCCATTGCGACTGATGCCGCCAGATCATCAACAGACCAAACAGACTGATGCCGGTCGCAATCACATGCAGAATGAGGAGTTCCAGAAACACAATCGGTCAGCCTCGCGAGGGCAGGGGGAAATGTGAGAATTCTCCAATTCCGAAATTATAGCAGAAGCCTCGCGCCGGTGAGCATCGCGAGAATCGTCATCTCCGAGCTCGAATGTTTTCGTTTAAGAAGGATGTGCACCACGGAGTCACGGAGAACACAGAGTTTAGAAAGTTTTGAAGAAGAGTTTTAGCCACGGATTAACACAGACTAACACGGATTGGATCATCCTCTGTTTGTGTTATTTCATGACGCAAACCGACTACTCCAAGACTGGCCGTATTCGCCGGACAATGTCGGAAAACGCTGTCCCAATCCGTGTTTGATCCGTGTCAATCCGTGGCTAAAAAACTGTTCTTCGTATGAATTTCTTTCTCAGTGCTCTCGCTGAGTCGAGGGCTTCGCGCACAAAAAAAGCCCGGCTCAATGAACCGGGCTTATCAAGATACCGAGGCTTAGGCCGCACGGTATCCCGTAGTCTTTTGCAGTTTGGGCAGCACCAGATCCAGCAAATTGCCAAACGTGACGACTTGATTGAGTTCCGTCAAAGTCAGGCGGATGCGGAACAGGCGTTCGACCTGCATGATCAGGCTCACGACTTCCACTGAGTCGAGTCCTAAATCGGTGATGAATTCGACATCCTCACCCAGGACATCCAACGAAGCACCCGTGTCTTCGTTGTACAAATCACGCAGAGCCTCACTTAAGTCAGCTCGGTCCATGATTATTCCTTTCACGGTGAAAATCGTCAGCGGCCGATCCTTGGCCACTGCTGGCGCCGCGGATCTGACCAATTCTGGAACGTCTCTGCAAGAGCGAAGACTGAAGATCGTCGTCATTTTCCTTATGGCAGATGAAGGTATTGATCTCGCTCGCCGCTAAAAGACTCTAAGCAGGCAAAACGAATGCCGGAATGTGCAGAATTTCCATTTCCGCATCTCGTGACGATCGGAGGGCTCTGCAGGAATGGAACGAATACTGGCTAATGAGAGGTGAGGGCCCTCGACCGCATTGCGAAGGCTTCCGCGAGAGGTTTTCAGTCCGGTTCGGCGGGCGCCTCACGGATCAAGCGCGATGCATGTTAATCGTTCTTGTCTTTGCCGCAGACTGATTTATTACCAGCCTGGAAACATCTCTTTCCACACGGGCTGGTTTGCCCTACAAGTCCGCAGCCGTTGGTTGCTGGCGGGAGATTTTCGTCGATGGGATCGCTGGCAGTGCTGCTGGAAAAGCAGGCAGGAAAATCTTCGCGATAGAAACAATCGGTGCGATCGGATTCTTTGGTGAAATCTCCGACCGTTGTCGATAAAGAGGGTGGCTGCTCACCGCGCGACGGGATTCATCTGGGAAGATTCTGGCAATCAGCCGAGAACATCCAGTCGGTTTCCCGTGTCCCTCTGACGCTGATCTGCCGATTTGTCGAGAATCGGACCAAAATTCAGCCGCGTGGCTCAACGTATGCTAGGTTTGTGGCGTGATGCCTTTTGGCAACGCGACTCAGGTGGGGCGAAGTCGAGTATTTGCCGTTTGAGCTCAGTGTTTTTCTGTATATTCGGTATGCACAGTACCGCATCCGCTAGTTGGTCCCACCGTTGAATGCGCTTGAGAAGGGGTTCTCTTCCCGAGTGCGATTGGTTATCATTCCCCTGACTTTTCGGCACCTCTGTGTTCAGGGGCTGTTGAAGAGTAATTTCACAATTCGGAACTCCTGAAATGTCTGGGTGTACCGGACCGGTCGAAGCTCCGGAATGGCGAGTTGACGCGGGACATAGCACCGCGATCTCCGTTCCCTCCGACCTGTCCACCCGTCGCGACCTGCGGTCTATGACCCGGGACGGCGTTTTCTTCAGCGTGATGGTGGGGATCGGGGAAACCTATCTTCCAGCCTTCGTTCTGGCTGCCGGCTTAGGCGAAGTTGCCGCTGGCTTGATCACGACTTTGCCATTGCTGGCGGGGGCCGTGTTCCAGTTGCTGGCGCCGCGCGGTGTCAAATGGCTCGGATCGCCCCGTTTGTGGGTGGTCGGAAGTGCTGCGCTGCAAGCGTTGTGCTTTATTCCCTTGGCAATCGCGGCCTGTTCCGGCGGAATTTCGCTCGGGATGGTCTTCTTGATTGTCTCTTGTTACTGGGGCTTCGGGATGGCGTCCGCTGCTGCCTGGGGCAGCTGGGCCGAGATGCTCGTTCCGAAATCGATTCGCTCGAACTACTTCGCTCGACGGACTCGCTTCGTTCAAGCCGGTACATTGATCGGCTTCCTGGCGGGTGGTTTCAGCCTGCAATACGCCAAGAATGGCGGCTTCTTACTGCAAGCGTTTGCGATGCTGTTTGGTGTCGCGGCCATCTGCCGTTTACTGTCGGCCTGGTCGCTGTCGGCTCAAAGTGAGACGGCTCCGAAGAAGGACGATCAGAAGTCGGTCAGCTTCCTGGAGCTGGGACGCCGGATCTGGAACGGTGGCAGCGAGCGTTTTCTGTTGTACCTCGTGGCCATGCAGTTCGGCGTGTACTTCTCTGGCCCGTACTTCAACCCCTACATCCTGCGACACATGCAGCTGTCGTACTCCATGTACGTGATGCTGATCGGTAGCTGTTTCCTGGCCAAGATGCTGGCGTTGCCGGCGTGGGGCATGGTGGCCCAACGCATGGGACCGCAGAAATTGCTGTGGTTCGGAG